>JAEUTB010000116.1 GCA_016787995.1 Flavobacteriales bacterium
CTTCGGCCAGGTGCCCTACCTCAACAGCTCGCTCTTCGAGCCCACCGAGCTGGAGCACCGCACCCTCTTCATCAGCAACCTGGAGGATGAGCGGCCCATGCCCCTGCACAAGGCCACGGTGCTCAAGGACGACCGGTTGAAGCGGCTCAGTGGGAGCCTCCCCGCGCTCGACTACCTCTTCCGCTTCCTCGATGCCTACGACTTCACCAGTGAGGGCGGCGAAGAGGTGCAGGAGGAGAACAAGCGCCTGATCAACGCCAGCGTGCTCGGCCTGATCTTCGAGAAGATCAACGGCTACAAGGACGGCAGTTTCTTCACGCCCGGCTTCATCACCATGTACATTTGCCGGGAGGCATTGCGCCCGGCCGTGTTGCAGCGTTTTAACAGCAGCTTCGCGGCGAAAGGCCAAGCGACATGCACGGACTTCGATGAACTATGTGACCGCATCGAAAGCGGCCGTGAGGCCAGGGCCCAAGCCAACGCCCTTATCAACGGACTGCGCATCTGCGACCCCGCCGTGGGCAGCGGCCACTTCCTGGTAAGCGCCCTCAACGAGCTCATCGCCATCAAGAGCGAACTGGGCATCCTCTCGCACCGCAACGGCGACCGGGTGCGCCACCAACGGATCGCGGTGGAGAACGATGAACTGGTGGTGTACGATGAGGAGGAAGGGAGCTTGTTCGAGTACCGCGTGGGACCCGATGGACGTGCCAGCGCCGAACGCCAGCAGCTGCAGGAAACGCTCTTCCACGAGAAGCAGACCCTCATTGAGCAATGCCTCTTCGGGGTGGACATCAACCCCAACTCGGTGAAGATCTGCCGCCTGCGGCTGTGGGTCGAACTGCTCAAGCACACCTACTACCTGCCGGGCACGCAAGAGCTGGAAACGCTGCCTAACATCGACATCAACATCAAGTGCGGCAACAGCCTCATCCATCGCTTCGCCCTAGATGCGGACCTCACACCAGCCCTGCGCAAGAGCAAGTGGACCATGGACAGCTACCGGCTTGCCGTGGATCACTACCGCCATGCCGAGGACAAGACCCAGAAGCGCGAGATGGAGCGGTTGATCGAGAGCATCAAGGGCGACTTCCAGGTGGGCATCAGCCAGGAGAGCAAGGCCGTGCGGGACCTGAACAAGGCCAAGAACGAGTACTACCTGGCCTACGAGAAGGCCCAGCTTTTCGACGGCGATGGGAAGCCCCGCCTCACTCGCAAGCAGGAGGAACACCGCCGCAAGTTGGAGGCGAAGATCAACACCCTTACGCAGGTGGTGGACGACCTGAAGAACAACGTGCTCTTCACCAATGCCTTCGAGTGGCGCTTCGAGTTCCCTGAAGTGCTCGACGATGATGGACGCTTCACCGGCTTTGATGTGGTCATCGGGAATCCGCCGTATCTAAGGGTACGTGGTGGGCCGAAGGCTGAAGTTGAGTTCTACAGGAACGCGTACCAGGTAAGCCAGAATCAATTCGACCTCTTTCACCTCTTCATCGAACGTGCATTCCAACTTGTCCAACAAGGTGGACATGTGGGGCTGATCATACCCAACACCCTGCTTGCGAACGCTAACTGTGAGCGGCTTCGCGGATTCATACTCGATCAGTTTGTAATCAAGGAGATTACAGACGTGCGGGAGTTTGTCTTTGAGGATGTGGGAGTTGAAGTTGCAATGATCTTCCTTCAGTCGGGGGCTAAGCCTTCAACAGGCCAATATCATGAAGCTAGGGACGGTGTGGTTTCCCATGTTCATGATTTTGACCAGAAGACTTTCTGGGAGAATCGCGGATTGAATTTCACCGTGACACTTGACCGTGTGGGACAGGGGTTGTTCGAAAAGGTCGAGAGTGGGTCAGTGAGGGTTGGCAGCAGATATGAGGTCATGACCGGTATCAAGGAGTATCAAGTGGGAAAGGGTAAACCACCTCAATCGAGTGACCAAGTCGAGAATAGAGTCTACAACTCGAACACCGCATTGAATGCGACTTATCGGCCAGAGCTACGGGGTAAGAATTTGTACCGCTTCGGCTTCTCATGGACCGACGAGTACATATCGTACGGGCCATGGCTTGCAGAGCCCAGACAGCCTCGATTTTTCGAAGGCCGGCGAATTGTGCTGAGGCAGATACCAGGGAATGGTTCTCTTGTAGCAGCTTATGTTGAGAAACCCTTCATTGTCGATCAGACCGCATTCGTTCTGCTGTCGGACGAATTGGATGAAGGCCAGCTTTTCCTGGACTTGGCTATGTTGAATAGCAAGCTATGCTACTGGTACTTCATGAATGTCAACAATGAGTTCGATGTACTATTTCCCAAGATCAAGGCCAAGGAAGTGAAAGTGTTACCGCTACCCAACCACGGCATGAGTGGTGGAGAGAATATCCCTGAAGTTGTCAGGCAAGTCATTGCGTCACCACTTGACTCTACAAGTCGGGCAAGCCATCTGGCTAATATCGACGCCCTTGTCTACCAACTCTACGATCTCACCGCAGAAGAGATCGCCATGGTGGAGGCAGCGGTTGGGCGAGGGTAAGCTGCAAGGCGATTGATCTTCACCAGCGTCTGTTCACATTTGAGCGGGAACGCAACTTCAAAGCGGGTTCCCGTCATCCCACCTTTACAGTAGGAAGTCCCATGGCGCGCAAGATCACCGCCCAGTTCCACGACCGGCATACCGGGTCGCACGGCAAAGGCCCGTGGTTGCTCGTGGTCGGGTCCAAGTCGCCCGGCATGCCGGTGCGGTTCCGCGACAAGAAGGGGAAGCGGAGCGACCTGCAGCTGGAGTTCGACGGCACATGGACCAACATCCGCAACAAAGCGGCCATGTCGCAGTGCATGAAGCAGCGGCCCCGGGAGGCAACTTCGATGTTGCACGACGCAGCGGCTAAGCCGAACGACATCGCCGGCGAGAGGAACGGCAACGTGGCAAAGTCGCGCGACCAAAAGGCCATGTGGTGGAACCCCATCTCTTGGTTGTTCGGCTTGTGCGCCATGTTGTACCGCATGGTGAGCGAATGGCACGTCCGCCAGACCGGTTCGATCACCTTGGAAGAACGCCGCCTTCTCCGGGAAGCCACGTTCGATGAGCTCTTCGTGCTCGAGTATTCGGAGTTCCCCGAACCACCGCGTGGTGGCCCTATGGCCTTGGGCCAGGACCCGACCTGCGTTGGTGACCTCCTCGCCTACCTCGCGCTCGATGACCGGTATGCGAAGGACAGGCGGCTCCAACTCGCCTTCTTCCTCGCCTACCTCCAACGCCTGCTGCGCCCTGCGCTGGAGGCTTTACACCGCGTCCACCCATTGACGGTGGCACTGGCACGTGGTGTCGGCTCCAGTGCGCTGCTCCAGCGCCCGCCACCCTTGGCGTTCCACTAACGGCACCCGTGAGCCGCAGCGTGCTGCGTGTTCGCTTGAGTTCGCCACCCTGATCGGCGGTGGTGTCCTGCGGTGCCGTGCTTGCCGCTCCTGATGGAACGACGAGCAGGGCTGTGCCATGCGCTGTAATCGAAGGTGGAGCAGCCCGCCAGCCGATCACCCTGTCATTCATCCAACCGGTGTGCCCGGCCCCTGGTCGCGGCCACCACAACACGATTAGACCATGACGAAACTGGTCAAAGCCATCGCCCGCCTGAACGCGGTGCAACTGGTGGCACGTTCACTGTTCATCGAGGAACGCCTGACGGGCAACCCGGCGTTCCCTATTCTAACCCCCACGCTTGCGGAGATCGCCACCGTGCGTGAGGCCCTGCAACAGGCGATCACCGATGCGGCCGATGGCGGGCGTACGGTCAGGGCCAAGCGCGAACAGCGCAGACGCGAGCTCAAACTCGCCCTCGACGCGTTGGCGGGCGACGTGATCAGCCAGGCCGGCGATGACGCTGAGCTGATCCTAGGCGCGGGTTTCTTCGTGCGCACGAACAGCCGCTCTTCGGAGGGTCTGCCCGCGCCGTTGAAATTGCGAGCCCGCATCAGCGATCAGGTGGGTGATGCCCGCCTTGATTGGGGCACCACCCGAGGCGCTTCCATCTATGTGGTGGAGCACAACGGCACATCGCCCGAGGACGAAAGTGCGTGGAAGCAGGTGGCTGAGACCACCCGAATCCGCCAAACGGTGAGCGGCCTTACCAGCGCCAAGGAGCACTGGTTCCGCGTGCGTGCCATTGGCACCAATGGCCGCAGCCCGTGGAGCGATGTGGCGCGTACGTTGGTGCGCTGACCCGCGCTGAATTCGTTCTGATCGCCAGTGCACCCCGCAGAGCACAGCCCCGCTTCGGCGGGGCTGTGTCGTTCAGGTACTTCGATCAATGACCAGCGTTGCAATGCCAGCAAGGGATGGCGAAGCATCGCCATGGTGTTGGTGGCCGGTATTAGGGCCGCACTGCCCCAATGGTCGTTGAGCAGTGCTGATCGCAATTCTCCATCTCCAGGATGAAGTAACCCTGGCGCTCGATGTCGGCCTCCCACTTGGGCTGCAGGGCGCGTACGTGGCAGAAGCGGCACTCCTTCGCCGTAAGCGTCTGGCCGCCCTGTCCCTTGCTTTCCAAGTAGGCCTGTCCGTAGCCGTGTATCACGGTTTTGTCACGCTGGCTGCTGGGTGCGATGATGTCGAAGTGCATCACCCGGCCGTCCTTGCGGGTTACGTAGGTGTCCCATACGGCCACTTCGGCCGCTCTTGTCTGTTCGTTCATGTTGATGCGTTGTTGGGCCTGCACAGCGATACCGATCAGAATGGCGGGCAGGCAATTGAGGTGGGTTCTCATGTCTTTTGATCACTCGGGTCAAAAGTAAGGAAACCTAACTATATTTGCCGCCGAAAGGATCGCGACCCTTCCATCATCAACACCAACCCAATACCCATGAACAGGACCGCACTCTTCTTGATGCTGACCATCGGCAGCCTGCCTTTGGCGGCTCAGCAACGCACCACCCACCAAAAACCAACCGATACCATGAGCACCCCCCACGGATACACGTACGGCCAAGTGGCCAAATCGCCCTTTACCATGAAGGACCTTGATGCCTTGAAGGCGACGGTGCTATTCGGGCCAGAGGATGAGAAATACCTGCGCATGGCCGGTGAGGTCCTGAAGGACCAGACCGATGCCGTGCTCGATCTCTGGTATGGGTACGTTGGAGGCAACCCGCATCTGGTACACTATTTCTCCTACAAGGGAGAACCGAACATGGAGTACCTCACAGCGGTGCGCGCCCGGTTCGGCCAGTGGATCATGGATCTCTGCAACCGGCCCTACGACCAGGATTGGTTGAACTACCAGTACGAGATTGCGCTTCGGCACCACAGCGCCAAAAAGAACAGCACCGACGGTGTGCAGGCCGAGCCGATCATCCACATGCGCTACCTGACAGCCTTCATCTTCCCGATCACGGCCACGATCAAGGATTTCCTCGCGAAGAAGGGCCACAGTGCCGAGGACGTGGAGAAGATGCACGCGGCCTGGTTCAAGGCGGTGACCATGACGGCCACGCTCTGGTGCCAGCCCTATGTGAACGAGGGCGAGTTCTGATCCATTCCCCTGGTGAACTTGCGGGACCCGGAGCGAACGTTCCGGGTCCCGTTGTCCGTAATACCTTTCCGCCATGGCGAAGAAGCCGCCCATTGAGGGCCCTCTGAACGCACATCTCGCGAGGTTGTTGGAGCGCATCGGGGAGGTGGCGCGCGCCCTGCGTTGGCAGCAGGCCACGGGCGCCGGGCTCAGCCCCCTGCAGATCCGCATCTTGGGTTTCGTGTGCGACCACCCCGGTGAGCCCGTGGGCGTGGCGCGTTTGGCGGATGAGCTGCAGGTGACGCGGCCTACGGTAAGCGACAGTGTGGCGCTCCTGGTGGAACGCGGCCTACTGCTGCGGAAACCCGACCCGA
>JAEUTB010000155.1 GCA_016787995.1 Flavobacteriales bacterium
CAGCGTGCTCACCATCGGTGGGACAAGCGGCCAAACTCCCCGTGGCCTGTACCTCGATGGTGCCGATGTGATCCTGGCCTCGGGCTATTCCATCGACGTGGTGGACCTTGATCCCGGAACGGAGGTGTTGAACGATACCGCACAAAACGCCGCAACGTTCTATGTGCGGATCCAAGAAGAGATCGTCAATGCAGTGAGTGAGTTCGGGACCACTTCCACCTTCTATCCGAACCCGGTTCACAGCGGCCAAGCCTTGTTCACCGGACTTGGTCAGGGTCATGTCCGTCTTCTCGATGCTTCCGGCCGCGTTCGTACGGACCTCGGTACCATCACCGGTGATCGACCGATCGCGGTGGATCTTCCAGATGGCGTCTACCTGCTGGAGTGGAATGATGGGCGTATGCAGGTCGTGCGGCGGTTCGTGGTGGAAGAACGATAGGGCAAACCAAGCGTGTGTCCAGCTCGAGCCCGGTCATGCCGCTGCGCTGCGCGTAGCCGTGCCTTCGGCAGGTAAACCTGCGGCTGCGCGCAACAAAGTAGGCTAATGATTGCCTGTGGCTGTGCACCATTAAAGACTGCGCAAGGGTAGCCACAGGCTACCATGCTCCAGTTCTCGACGAGCATAGCCGCAGGCTACGCTCAGATGCGCGGCCACGCTACGCGCAGTTGGGGTCCTTTCAAAGTCCCGGACGCCGCTTCCGAACAGCCCTACTGCGCACTTGCTGCTTGGAGTGGATCACTGCAAGTATCGATACAACGCCTCCTTTCGGCACATAGTGATAGATGATCCGGTACGGCGGAATGATCACCTCGCGATAGACCCTGCTGCGCATCTCCGGAACCATGTGACCGCCGCCGGGGTAAGGCACCAATAGTTCTTCAGCGGAAAGGATGCGCAACACTTGCTGTCTGGCACGGACCGTGGAGTCCAACGCGATGTACGAAGCGATGGCGTCGATGTCCTCCAACGCCCCGGGCATCCAGATCACTTCAGCCATTTGGCCAGCTTCTTCCGCGCTTGGGTGGGCGTTAGCCCTTTGCCCGCCTCCATCTCCTTCATGCCACGCTCCACCTTGCGTACCACCACCATGTGCTCCAACAGTTCATCCACCGTGAACCGATCCGGCATCGCCTTGATCCGCTCCAGCACGGCCTTCTTGTGCAGTTTCTCCTCTGAGTTGCGCATAGTTCAAAGGTAGTGGCGTTGCGGCTTCGAGGCGCAGGGTCCACTTCGAAAGACCCGGCGCAGGTTTGGAAAAAGGCCGTTGCGGACAGCGATCGCGCAGCGTGGCTCGGCGGCCTTATCTTTGGGTCAACCGCCTGTTCCATGAAGCTCAACGACCTGAAAGTCACCTTGGCCAAGCAAATCCTCGAATCGGATAATGAGATCGAGTTACGCTCGGTGGACATGTTGTTGAATCAAGGCGTCAACTTCGAGTTGACCACCGAGCAGAAGGCACAACTCGATTCGGCGCATTCCAGATATCTACGCGGGGAAGGCAAGAGTTACACCAGCGCCGAAATGGTGCGTCGTGTCCGCAAGGAGATGCGCTGATGGCGTTGAAGGTCATTTATCGCGATGAGGCCACGGACGATATCGTCGAGGCCATGAAGTGGTACCGTGCCCAGAAGGAAGGGCTGGAGGAGCATTTTCTAGCAGCTGTGCTCGCATGCGAGTCGTTCGTTCTTCAGTTCCCGAAAAGTGCTCCGGTGGTCCACAAACACCACAGGCAGGTCCCTCTGAAAGGATTTCCTTTCGTGATGCTCTTTGCATCCTGGCACGATGAACTCGTCATCTACCGCATCTTCCACACGAGCCAGCACCCGAAGAAGAAGTTCCGGCGTAAGAAGTGAAGCGCGGCTCCGAGGCACGGGGTCCTCTTCGAGAGACTTATTCTATGTCATTTCCAAACGCGGTTTTGAGTTCTCGAGGAATGGTTTGAAGGCTTCTCCTTTTCGGATCACAGCGCATATGCGATGGACGACCTTGTTGCGGATCGCATTGACCACCAGGATGGGCTTCTTTC
>JAEUTB010000169.1 GCA_016787995.1 Flavobacteriales bacterium
GCCGTTGGTGGGGTGTTCCAAGAACGCAAGGGTCGAAGGTAGTACTTTCGATCCGATCTGTTGAAAACCTGTTCATCGATGTTCAAGACGCCACTCCATTCCATCGCCCTGGCGGCCGCGTTCACCATGGCTTCCGGGCTATCCGCTCAGACCACGGCGATCCGCACAGTGCCGTGGGCTTCGACCCCCGTTAAAGGTACTTCGGACCAGGAGAAGGCCGCTTCCCGTTCTGAGGCTGCCACGCGTTCTGAGGCTGTGACGAACGGTGAGGACTTGAGCAAGGAGGTCTATTATGATATGGAACGGGGAGGCCTGCCGCTGTGGAGGCCGACCGTGAAGGTGCCCCAAGGGACCACGTCCTTCCAGGTGGCGTTGGAGGACGAGGTGTACGAGGAAGTGCCGGCTGCCATGCTCCGTCAATTCCCCAGCCTGACCAAGGGAGCGGACAGCCCTCGAGTGCGCACGCATGTGGGTATCCAGCGGAAAGAAACGGTGGCCACCGTGGTGGTGGACCCTTACCGACGGAACACCGCTTCCGGCAAGATGGAGCGACTGGTTTCCGCCAGATTGCGCATATATGATGTGGTGGGTGGCGGCACGTTCCGCCCCAAGAGCTACCCGACCGCTTCCAAATTGGCGAGCGGTTCTTGGTATCGTATGAGCGTCGGGGCCGATGGTGTGCACCGGGTCACCCATGCGATGCTTGACCAGCTTGGCGTGGATTTGGACGGTCTGGCTTCGGACCGCATCAATATCTACGGGAACCACACCGGGATGCTTCCCTTCCAGAATGATGAACTGCCCCCGACCGATCTGCAGGTGAACGCCATCGAGGTCCAGGACGGTGGTGATGGCATCTTCGGTCCGGGGGACCAATTACTGTTCTATGCCACCGGGGCCCAGCGTTGGTCTACCGATGGCGTCCGCTTCCAGCACACGAAGAACGTCTTTTGCGATAGTGCCCATTATTTCGTCGGTATCGATGTGGAGCCTCCTGTGCGTGTGACCCCGGCGACCTTGTCCAATGAGAGTCCGGACCAGACCGTGACCACCTTCAATGAACGCATGTTCATCGAACGCGACCTGATCAACCTGCTCAAGAGCGGACGCACCTGGTTCGGCGAAGTCTTCGATCAGACGCTGACCTACTCATACCCCTTCACCGTACCCAACGTCGTCACCACGGACTCGGCCTTTATCCGAGTGGTGGGTGCAGCGCGGACCATAGGATCGCAGAACGCGAGCTCAGTGGTGGTGGACCTGGGCTCAGCGCTCAATGAGAGCTTCCCGGTGTATGGAGTTTCCGAGAACTATACGGGCGTGTACGGCCAGCATTTCGACCGCCGGTTCGGCTTTTTTCCTACGGGGAGCCCCCTCACGTTCACGGTCACCTTCAACAAGCACAATCCCGTCACCTCGGTGGGCTGGATGGATCACATGGAACTGAATTGTCGTCGGCAATTGCGCATGAGCGGCGACCAGTTGATGTTCCGTGATCTGCGTTCCGTGGGTGCCGGTGTCGTGTCGGAGTTCGTGCTCGAACAAGCGCAGAACGTGGAGCGCATTTGGGAGATCACCGATCCCGCACAAGCCCGACGCATCGATGCCACCGCCGATGGGAACAACTTGCGTTTCCGTGTGAGTACGGACAGCCTGCGCCAGTTCGTGGCGTTCAGGAACAGCGGGTATCTGGAGCCCACTCCGATCGGAGCAGTGCCCAACCAGAACCTGCATGGCACACCAGTAGGGGTGGATCTCACCATCGTATGTCCACCGCAATTCCAAGGTGCCGCAGCACCCTTGGTGGAACGTCGTCAAAGTGAGGGGTTGGACGTGGTGATGGTGACGCCGCAACAGATCTACAACGAGTTCTCCAGCGGGTCGCGCGACGCTACAGCCATCAAGCGGTACATGCGGATGCAATACGAGCGCGCCACCACGCCTGAGGATGCCCCGCGCTACCTGTTGCTCTTCGGCGACGGATCGTACAACAATGTCCTGCTCGCCGAAGCCAACCAGAACTGGATCCCGACCTACCAGACCACGAACGTGCTCGATCCTGGCAAGTCCTACGGAACGGACGACTATTTCGGCTTCCTGGATCCGGATGAAGGGGAGTGGACCGGTGATCTGGTGGACATCGGCATCGGACGACTGCCCATCAGCTCGGTTGAACAGGCGAACAGCGTGGTGAACAAGATCCTTCGCTATGACCAGATGCAGAACCTGGGCACGAGCGGCAGCAGTTGTGCCGCCACCGGCGATGGCGGCCTGGCCGATTGGCGCACGCATGTGCTCTTCGCCTCGGATGACCAGGAAGGGGAGAACTTCGAGAACACCATCCACCTCGGACAGAGCGAAACGCTCGCCCAACGGGTCGTGAACGAGCATCCGACCCTGAACGTGGACAAGGTCTATCTTGATGCTTACCAACAGGTGACTACCCCTGGTGGCGAGCGATATCCGCAGGCCAACACGGACCTGCGCGAAGCCGTGGAGAAGGGGCTGTTGCTGGTGAATTATATCGGGCACGGCGGTGAGGTGGGATGGGCGCATGAGCGATTCCTGGATAACACGACCATCTTGGGGTGGACCAATGGCGATCGGTTGCCCTTGTTCATGACGGCGACCTGTGAATTCACGCGGTGGGATGATCCAGCGCGCACGTCGGCTGGTGAATACGTGCTGCTGAACCCTGATGGGGGCGGCATCGGCTTGATGACGACCTCACGTTTGGCGTACTCGATCCAGAACTTCAATCTGGGCGGTTATTTCTACGACCACGTGTTCCAGACCACTGAGGAATTGGGCCGTTCCCAGCGCTTGGGTGATGTTTTCCGCCGCACGAAGCGCGATATCGCGACCGCGGACCCGAATTCGTTCAACCATATGAACTTCTGCCTCATGGGCGATCCGAGCATGCAGTTGGCCCTGCCGCGGAACGAGATCACCATCACCGAGGTCACCGATACGCTTGGCAACGCCTTGGACACCCTAAAAGCTCTTGCCACCGTGCGCATTCGAGGTTTCGTGCACAACGGCAATGGAACTCCGATGGAGGACTTCAATGGCGTGGTGATCCCTACGATCTACGACAAGGTGCTTCAACAGAACACCTTGGCCAACGACGGTGGGAATCCATTCCCCTACAAACTGCGGAAGAACGTGATCTACCGAGGACGTGCTACTGTGACCAACGGTGAGTTCAACTTCACCTTCGTTGTGCCGAGGGACATCAATTATCAAGTCGGTCCCGGTCGCGTGAGCTGTTATGCGGAGAACGGCGCCACCAACGCACAGGGCTTCACCGAAGATCCTCTGGTGGGTTCCACGGCAACCGATGTGGCCGTGGACGAGATCGGCCCTGAGCTGGACCTGTTCATGAACGACGAGAACTTCGTGTCCGGTGGGATCACGGACGAGTCGCCGTTGCTTTTCGCCAAGCTGTTCGATGAGAACGGGATCAATACCGTGGGTAGCAGCATCGGCCACGACCTTCTGGCCGTTCTTGATGAGAACACCGACCAGGCCATCGTCCTGAACGACCTTTACCAGGCCGACATCGATACCTACAAGAGTGGCGAAGTCCGCTACCGGCTGAGCGACTTGGAGGAGGGCAACCACACCCTTCGTTTGAAGGCGTGGGACGTGTTCAACAACTCCTCGGAGACCACCACCGAGTTCGTGGTGACCTCCTCGGAAGAACTGGCCTTGGACCACGTGCTCAACTACCCGAACCCCTTCACCACCCATACCGAGTTCTACTTCGAGCACAACCGGCCCTGTACCAACCTGGACGTGCAGGTGCAAGTGTTCACCGTGAGCGGGCGCTTGGTGAAGACCCTCAGCCGCCAGCTCGCCTGCGAAGGGTACCGGAGCGAAGGGTTGGCCTGGAACGGCTTGGATGACTTCGGCGACCGTCTGGGGCGTGGTGTGTACGTGTACCGGCTGAACGTGGTCACCCCGGATGGCGAGCGAGCCGAGAAATTCGAGAAACTGGTCATCCTGCGGTGACACAATAAAGGCCCCTGGGCCAGCGTATATTTGCCGTCCTTTTTCCTGACCTTCCCTCGATGCGTTCCTACCGGCCACTTCTCGTCTGTGTCCCACTGACGTTCCTCGCGTTCCAGCCTGCGGCCGTGTGGGCGCAGCCCTGCGACCCTCAGTTCAGGGCTTCGGGGCAACAATGCAACGACCAGCTCAACACGATCACCACGGCAGTGCCCTTCCTCCTGATCTCTCCGGATTCCCGGGCGGGAGGCATGGGTGATGCCGGTGTGGCTGTGACACCGGACGCCAACGCGATCCACTGGAACCCCTCCAAACTCGCTTTCGCCGAGAACGACGGGGAATTCAGCATGAGCTACAGCCCTTGGCTCCGGAACCTGGTGCCGGATATGAGCCTGGCCTACCTCGCCGGCTACAAACGGCTGGGCAACAAACGCAGCGCGATCGGTGGCTCCATGCGGTATTTCAATCTGGGAAGCATCCTCTTCACGGATATCAACGGGTCCACCATCCGCGACTTCAAGCCCGCGGAGTTCGCCTTCGACGTGGCCTTCGCGCAGAAGTTCAGTGATCGGTTCTCCGGTGGTATCGCCATCCGGTACGTGAACAGCAACCTCACTGGTGGCATCAGCGTGCAAGGGGCCAACTCCAAAGCGGGTCAGTCGGTGGCCGCGGATGTCTCGTTCTTCTACCAGAACGATCAGGCACAACTGGGCGATAAGGATGCGACCATCGCCTTCGGCATGAACATCTCGAACATCGGGGCGAAGATGTCCTACACCGAAACCGCCGCGCAGAACTTCATCCCCATCAACCTCCGCTTCGGACCTTCGGTGAAGATCGAATTGGACCAGTACAACTCCATCGCGTTCAACATGGACGTGAACAAGTTGCTGGTGCCCACACCGCCGGTCTACCTGCTCGACGAGAACAACGTTCCCATCATCGATCCGGTGACGGGCAATTTCGAAGTGGCTAGCGGCCGTGACCCGGATGTGGGCGTTATGACCGGCATACTAGGCTCGTTCTCGGATGCGCCCGGGAATGTGGCCTATGATGAGGACAACCAACCTTACGTGGAGGCGGGTTCGCGCTTGCGTGAGGAGTTGCGGGAGATAAACCTGGCCGGCGGTTTCGAATACTGGTACGCCGAGCAGTTCGCTTTCCGCACCGGCTACTTCTGGGAGCACTATACCAAGGGCAACCGTAAATACTTCACCTTGGGTGCAGGGGTGAAGTACAGCATCTTCACCTTGGACCTGAGCTACCTGATCGCGAACACGCAGCGTAGCCCATTGGCCAACACCTTGCGCTTCACCCTCGGGTTCAAGTTCGACAAGGGTAACAAGAAGCCAGAGCCGACCAACTGATGGTCCGTGTCGGATTCGGCTTCGACGTGCACCGCTTAGTGGAGGGCCGCGAACTGTGGCTGGGTGGTGTGCTCATTCCACATACCGTCGGTGCCTTGGGCCATTCGGATGCCGATGTGCTGTTGCATGCCCTCTGTGATGCACTGCTCGGCGCAGCCGCCCTCGGCGATATCGGTCAGCACTTCCCCGATACGGACATGCGTTGGAAGGGTGCGGACAGCAAGGTGCTCCTGCGCGAGGTCGTCCGGATCATCGGGGAGCACGGGTGGAAAGTGGGCAACGTGGATTGTACCCTGATCCTGGAACGCCCGAAGATCATGCCTCACGTACCCGCCATGCGCGCCGTGCTGGCGCCCTTGCTGGGGGTGGAGGTGGATGCCGTGAGCATCAAGGCCACGACCAACGAGAAGATGGGCTTCGTGGGGCGTGAAGAAGGCGTGGCGGCCCATGCCGTTGCCCTCATCACCAAGGCCTAATCGTCGCCGTCGTCCGCAGCGGCTTGGGTAAAGGACCCGTGGCTTTGTTCGTCCTCGAAGTAGTAGACCCGAAGTTCAGCGGTGTCCTTCAGCAGATCGATCTTGCCGATCTCCACGCGCGAGACCTTGACGCCAAGCCGCTGGTAGAGGTCCTCGAAAAGCGGAATGCGGTTCTGCGGCTTGATCAGGTCGATGCGCTCGTATATGAGCATCTTCACGGCCTCGTGGCGAGTGAGCCACACGTGCTCCAAGGCGTAGGTCATCAGCAGGATCATGCCGTCGGTGAAGAGCAGTTCGGCCAGACTCACCTTTTTGCTCGCCAGCGCGTTGATCACCGCCACGCTGATGGTGGCGAAGAGGTAGGTCATGTCCTTGATGCTGATCTGCTCCGTGCGGTAGCGCAAGACGCCGAAGATGGCGAAGAGGCCGAAGGCGAAGCCGATGCTGAGCTTCACACTGTTGAGCAGCACGCAGAGGAAGAAGATCAGCGTGTTGAAGAGGAAATAAGTGAAGAGGTAATCCTTCTTCCGGTGTATCGGGTAATAGATGAGCCGGATCAACACGAAGAGCACCACCGTGTTGATACCGAACTTGAACAGGAGCTCCCACATATCGGCGTGGATGAGCGGCATTCCGAAGACTTTCATGGTCCAATGTTACGGGTTCAGGCGGCCTTGCGGATCTTGTCCAGCTTCAGCAGCACGGCCTTGAAGGCGTTGTGTTTCACGGGACGTCCCAACAGGAGGAGGCCCACGCAGTATTTGCTCATGCCCGACGCAGCGAAGATCCGTTGGCGCATGAGGCGCACGAACGGCGAGGTCCGATCCGCACGTTCCTGTTTTAGCTCGGCGATGACCACGCCACCCAGTTCGCGCTCATCACCGGCGGCACTGTAGCGTAAGTCCACATCCATGGTAAGCCGCTCCGGTGCGGTGCGGCTCACGAACGTGTAACGGGTGAAATGGTTCCAGAGGGTGGCCTGCAGCGGTGCAGAACCTCGGCTGGCCTTATTCACGAAGGCCTGCTGCTCGGGAGAAAGCGCATCCGGGATACGATCGACACGGATCCGTGCCTTGTCCGTGCGGCCCCGGCCTGTTTTCCGTTTCACCTCCAGGAAAGCCAAGTCGCTTCCGATGTATTCCCTGAATCGGACTTTGCTGCGGAAGGTGCGCTGGTCGTGGTGGGCCTTGTAGTGTTGCAGGTCCGCCGTATCGAAGTAGAGGCTGCGGTACTTGGTGCCCCGTACGCCATTCACCTCCAATAAGCGGTAGTGCGGCAACATCGCCTCCAGCACTTCTGCCAGGCGGTGTTCACCGAAGACATACTTCGTGTCCACACGGTCCTGCAACTTCACGCCATCCATCTCCGCCAGGGAAATGGGGTCGAATGCACGGATGAACTGTTCGGTGGAAGGCATGGCGATAAGGAGGCCAAATCTAGGGAACTGAAGGACGGCCAAAAGGGTGGAAGGTTTGATGAGCCTTGGGCGCTATGTACTTTTAGCACCCTTTACCCTTCCATGTCCAGCCCCGGTTCCGTTACGTTCGACTATCTGATCCACGCGTCGGCCCATGAACTCCCGGAGGCTGACCAAGCCTTGCTCCGAGCGGCCCATGAAGCTGCCCTGCGGGCCTACGCTCGTTATTCCAACTTCCAGGTCGGCGCTGCACTGCGCATGCGCGATGGCCGGGTGGTGACGGGCAACAACCAGGAGAACGCTTCCTATCCAGCCGGGACCTGTGCAGAACGAACGGCCCTGCACGCGGCGATGTCCCAAGACCCCGATGGTGTTGCAGAGACCATGGCCATCGTGGTGCCTTCGGTCACCGGTGAGCGCCCCGTGACCCCGTGCGGCATTTGCCGCCAGGCCTTGTTGGAACAAGAGGTGCGCCAGCAGGGTGCACCATTGCGCCTGTTGATGGCCGTACCGAACGGACCGGTCTACGAGGTTCGCCGCGCCGCGCACCTGCTCCCCCTGGCATTCGACGCCTCCTTCCTGAAGGGCTGAGCAACGGCCGCGTGGAAGGGCAGGGGCTATATTTGCCCTTCACCTCATGAGCACGAAGACAGCCGCTGCCGCGAAGGGCAGCAAGTCCGCCAAGTCAGAAGCCAAGGCCTTTGACAAGGACACCTACATGCGCTGGTTCAAGGAGATGGTGCTTATGCGCCGTTTCGAGGAGAAGACCGGCCAGCTCTACACCATGCAGAAGTTCGGTGGGTTCTGCCACCTCTACATCGGTCAGGAGGCCATCCTCGCGGGCATGATCACCGCCATCCGGCCCACCGATCGCTTGATCACCGGTTATCGGGACCATGCGCATCCACTGGTGCTCGGGACCCCGAGCAAGCACGTGATGGCCGAGCTGTTCGGAAAGATGACCGGCACCAGCAAAGGCAAGGGTGGTAGCATGCACTACTTCGATAAGCAGCGCAACCTCTTCGGCGGCCATGGCATCGTAGGCGGCCAGATCGGATTGGGTGCGGGCATCGCGTTCGCCGACAAGTACCGCGGCGAGGACCACGTGACCCTGTGCATGATGGGCGATGGTGCGGTGCGCCAAGGCATGTTGCACGAGACCTTCAACATGGCCATGACGTGGAAGTTGCCGGTGATCTTCATCATCGAGAACAACAACTACGCGATGGGCACGAGCGTGGAGCGCACCAGCAACGTGCATGACCTGAGCACCCTCGGCGAGAGCTACGACATGCCCGGCCTTGGGGTGAACGGCATGCGCTGCGAGGATGTGCATGAGGCCATCGCCATGGCATGCGCCCATGTGCGGGCCGGTAGCGGACCGTACTTGCTCGACATCAAGACCTACCGCTACAAGGGGCACAGCATGAGCGATCCCCAGAAGTACCGCACCAAGGAGGAGGTGGAGGAGTACAAGAAGCAGGATCCCATCGAAAGCGTGCGTGCCACCATCCTGGCGAACAAATGGGCCAAGGAGGCAGAACTCGATGCGATCGATGAGGACGTGAAGAAGGAAGTGGAAGCCGCTGTGAAATTCGCCGAGGAGAGCCCGATGGCCACCGCCGACGAGTTGTACAACGACGTGTACTTCGAGAAGAACTATCCATTCGAGAAAGACTGAACGACAGACCGACCATGGCCGAGATCGTACGCATGCCGAAGCTGAGCGACACCATGACCGAAGGGGTGGTGAGCGCCTGGCACAAGAAGGTGGGAGATGCCGTGAAGAGCGGCGAGGTGCTCGCGGAGATCG
>JAEUTB010000218.1 GCA_016787995.1 Flavobacteriales bacterium
GAACTTGTCGAAGACCATGTTGGTGAGGTCGCCACCATCATCGAGGATCATGTTCAGGGGCTTGCCACCTTCGAAGGCGAACAAGGTCTGCTCGATGCACCAATCGAATTCGGTCTCGTTCATGCCTTTCCAGGCGTAGACCGGGATACCAGCCGCTGCGATCGCTGCGGCAGCATGGTCCTGAGTACTGAAGATGTTGCAGCTGCTCCACGACACCTCGGCACCAAGTTCCTTCAAGGTCTCGATGAGCACGGCCGTCTGGATGGTCATGTGCAGGCAGCCGGCGATACGGGCACCTTTCAGTGGCTTCTGCTTGCCGTACTGATCGCGCAGGGCCATCAGGCCGGGCATCTCAGCTTCAGCGAGTTCGATCTCTTTGCGGCCCCACTCAGCGAGGGACATATCCTTCACTTTGTACTTGAGCTGCTCTTTGGTCTCGGGCATGGTCGTGTTCATTGGCTGCAAAGGTAGGTGTTGATCGGGTTCGGGGGCAAGCGTTGACAACTCGTTCTAAGAAATGGAACAGCCTGAGCATCAGCACGCCACGTTCCGTGCGGTGCTAGAAAAGCCCCCGTTCTCCCAAGTCCGTGTGCTAAACCAGTGAACGGTCGGAATGTTCGCGGTACACCGATCTATTTCCCGGAAACCTCGCGATAGAGGCGTTCGGTGTCCGCCGCCTTCCGCTCCCAGGTGAACTGCGTTATGGCCCGCAAGTGGCCGGCCTGCCCGAGGCGCTGGCGCAATTCCGGGTCGGCGGCCAAGCTCCGCATGGCGCCTGCCAGGTCCTCGATCACCTGTGGAATGGAGCGCGCTTCAATGGCGAAGCCGGTGGACCCGTTCACATAAACACCTGGCCCTCCGAGCTTAAGACAGACCACAGGCTTGCGCATCTCCATCGCTTCTAGGAGGACGAAACCGCCCGAATCGTGCAAGCTCGGATGGATGAGCACATCGGCTTCCTGGAATTGGCGCAGTCCATCACGCCAGGGTAATTCGCCTGTGAACGTGACCTTTTCGCGGATGCCAAGCCGGTCCACCAAGGCTTGCAGTCGCCCCATTTCCGGACCATTGCCCACCACCACGAACTCGGCATTCGGAATGGCCGCCTTGGCGAACGCTTCCAGACCGAAGTGGAAGCCCTTCCAATGGAGCAGCCGCCCCACACTGATGAAACGCACCTTACCATCGGGCTTCCGGGGGATGGCCTCCCCCAGCCCGCCAGGAGTGATCCCGATGCTGGACATGACGCGGAGATCCTTCACGCCGAGTTCGCGCATCCTGGCAGCGGTGTCCTCCGAACAAGCGACAGCGATGGTGGCAGCTTTCGCGGTCCGCTTCAGCCGCGGATCGCGCTCGAAGACCCATCGCATCAAAGCCCGAAGGTTCTCTTCGAATAGACCCTTCAGTCCTACGCCCCGCAAGAATCCCGGAGGTGCCGATTCTCCGCCGCCAAGCGGGCCCCAGACGAACGGTATCCCCAATGCGGCACCAGCGCTCGGCATCCAGTAACGCACGTAGGTTACGTGGTGGACGAGATCGAACCGGTGCTCGGCATGCAGGCGCTTGGCCAACGTACCCGCACCGATGTTCCAGAGGTAGTAGTAGAGGTTGACCGTGAATTGGATCCGCCACATCCACTGGGTCCACGCGGGCATGGCGTGGTAGGCCACATGGATATTCTTCTCGCCATGCTTCTGCAGCCATGCCTCGATCTTGGCCTTGTGTGATGGGTCGGTGATCACCCATACCGGCTTATCGCGCGAAGCCGCGTAGGCACAGTTCCAGCCAACGGCCGGCTCACTTCCGCGCTCGGGTTCGCACGCAAAAGCGATCTGCAGGACTTTCAATGGGCGCTCGGACATCGCGGCAAACGTAGCTGGTGGGAAGTGCCTTCAACGGACCCGATCACTGCGATGTTCCGACAAGTCGATGAACACAACCTGGACCGGCATGCACCGTTCTAGACAAGGCCGGCCTACGGGTCATCCGCGAGGGCCTCCGTATGTTCGCACGATGGGCCGCGTATCGCACCTGCTGGAAAGCGCTCGAGAAGAGGGTCGCAAGATGTTGGCCGTGCTCATCGACCCCGACTTCGGCGCGGACCAGGACCGGTTGGATCGTACCGTACAGAACGCCTGCATGGCGCAAGCGGACCTCATCTTCGTAGGAGGAAGCCTGCTGACCACGGCCGCATTCGACCGTTGCGTGGCACGCGTGAAGGAGATAAGTGATCGACCGGTGGTGCTTTTTCCCGGAAGTCCTGCTCAACTGAGCGCCCATGCGGATGCCGTACTCTTCCTTTCATTGATCAGCGGCAGGAATCCGGAACTGTTGATCGGACATCATGTGACCGCGGCCCCATCCGTGAAGGCTCTTGGGATCGAACCCATCCCCACCGGCTACATGCTGATCGATGGCGGGAAGCCGACCACGGTGAGCTACGTGAGCCAGACCCTTCCGATCCCGCATGACAAGCCCGGCATCGCCGCCGCAACGGCCTTGGCGGGATCGTACCTCGGCTTGCGCACGATCTATATGGACACGGGCAGCGGTGCCGACCGATCCGTGAGTCCGGCGATGATCGCAGCGGTGCGGAGCCAGGTGGATCTTCCGCTCATCATCGGTGGCGGGATCAAGGACGCACGGACCGCATCACAACTCTGCCATGCGGGCGCCGATGTGCTGGTGATCGGCACAGCGTTCGAGCAGGATCCGGAACGCATCTTCGAATTGAGCGAAGCCGTGCATCGCTGAACCCGTCGGATGGATCGGGATCGACCTTCGACCAATGGACCGACCACCACTCCTTCGCAGGCTGGCCTTCGCACTGGCGGTGAACCTGAGCGCGGCTGGATGCCTGGCCCAAACGGACTCGCTTTGGACGGTCTGGAGGAACGTGTCCGCGCCGGATAGTGCGCGCTTGAAGGCCATCCAGCAACTCGCCTGGCGCACCGTGTTCGAACTGCCCGACAGTGGCATCGCCTTGGCCAACGAACAGCTCGCGCTGGCCAACCGTGTGAAGGATATCGAAGCGCAGTACGAAGCGTACACCACGCTCGCCGTTGGCGCGAGTATGAAGAGCGACCACAGCACCGCCCTCGGGCATCTGCAGCAAGGCCTCGCCACCGCGCAGGCCATGAAGGACCGCAAGCGGGAGGCCAACACGTACAGCAACATGAGCAACGTGTACAAGAACCTGGGCGACCTGCCGCAGGCGCTTGAACAGTTGCGCAAGAGCTTACGGATCGATACGGAGTTGGGGAACAAGGAAGGACTTGCGGGCACCTACAACAACATCGGAAATGTGCATACCGAGCTCGGCGACCTGCAACTGGCGCTGGAGAACTACCAACGCAGTGCGCAATTGGCGGATGAATTGGACAACACGCGCGGCCGCGCACAGGCCCTGTTGAACCTCGGTGCCACCCATCTGGAATTGGGTCAGCTGGACACCGCACTCGCTGAATTCCGATCCAGCCTGACCCTTTACAAGGCGATGGGTCGCAAGCTGGAACAGGGGATGGCCTTCAACAACATGGGGCGTGTACTCGGTCAACTGGGCGATACCCGGCAAGCCTTTGCGAGCCTCGATTCCGCCGAAGCGCTGCTGGGCGCCATCGGGAGCATGCGGCAATTGGTGCGCACGTACATCAACCGAGGTAATCTTCACCTTGATGAGGGGCGTTTCGCACAAGCCGTGGATGCTTGTTCGTACGGAGCCAAGCTGGCCAACGATCATGCGCTGCTGCAGCAGGTCCGCGAATGTGAATTGTGCCTTACCCAAGCGTATGAAGGACTCGGAGATTACCGCAGGGCCTTCCTCGCCCAACGCGCCTATCAACAAGCGAACGACTCCCTCCTGGAATTGAACGACAGCAAGGAGGTGGCGCGCATGGAAGTGGCGCGCATTTTCCAGGAGCGTATGCTGGCGGATAGCCTGAACAACGTGCAGGAGCGTTACACACGCGAACTGGCCTACCAGGAGAACTTGGGCCAGGAGCGCGACCGGAGGAATATCCTGCTCTTCTCGTCCCTTGGAGTACTGCTCGTTGCTGGCGGACTCTGGGCTCGATTGCGTTTCATGCGGCGGTCGCGGGCGGCCATCACCCAGGAGAAGGATCGCAGCGACGAACTGCTCCACAACATCCTTCCACGCGAAGTGGCCAGCGAGCTCAAGTTGAAAGGCCATGCCGCCGCGCAGCACTTCGACCAGGCCACCATCCTCTTCACCGACTTCAAGGGATTCACTCAGGCGAGTGAAAAACTGAGCCCACAAGAACTCGTTGAGGAACTGAACGTGTGCTTCAAAGCCTTCGACCGGATCGTGACCGCGCGCGGCATCGAAAAGATCAAGACGATCGGCGACGCTTACATGTGCGCAGGTGGCCTGCCTGATCCGCTGGCCTCGACCCCTGCCGATGTGGTGCATGCCGCATTGGAAATGCAGGCGTTCATGCGTGAACGGAAAAAGGACCGCGATGCGGCAGGCAAACCCGCCTTCGAAATGCGGGCGGGCATCCACACCGGTCCCGTGGTAGCCGGCATCGTGGGTTTGGCGAAATTCCAGTACGATATCTGGGGCGATACGGTGAACACGGCCAGCCGAATGGAATCCGCTGGTGAGGTGGGACAGGTCAACATCAGTGCGACCACCTACCAACTCGTCCGTGATCAAAGGACATCATCGGGCAATGCCGAATTCGTGTTCGTGCCACGGGGCAAAGTGGAAGCGAAGGGCAAAGGCGCCATGGAAATGTACTTCGTCCGCCGCAGCAGCGAAGTGGCGTAGGTGAGCTTCGTCAGTAGAAGCGCAGACATGGCATAGCCGAGCCGTAACGGATCGAGGAGCCCCTTGGCGGGGGCGAGCATGAAACGCCCTTCAGCGATCACCTCACCTGGTCACCTCGGTCACCGAAGGACCAATCGCTCTGTGAACGATCTCGTTCCAGCGGTGACATTAACCAGGTACATGCCACTGGGCAAGGCGTCGTTGAGTTCAAGCGCTGTCTGCAGTAAGCCATCCTGCACGGGTATCGTGTGAGCCATCGCGCGCTTGCCGGTCATGTCGAAGATGTCAACGCTCACTGTGTTCACACCATCCTCCACGTTGCTCACGCTCAAGAAGAGCTGGTCTCCACGGTTCGGGTTCGGATACATGGTGAAGGTGTTGGTGCCTTCGACCGCCATGCTGTTACCACCACCGTTCGGCAGTGCGCAGGGGTTGATGGTCACCAGGCACACCTTGCCCCAAGCCTCCGTATCAGCGCATGCTGATGCCTGATCGACCGTGGCTGGCCCAAAGCACCACGTAGCTCCACCATTGAGGCTCACACGTACATCCACTTCGTAGGTCTTGCTGCACTGCAACTGTGGACCGCTGGTAGCCGACCAGTTCAGCGTGAGCTGAGCGCTGGTCTGTGGCGGACGCACGATGCACACGTTCTCACCCGGGATACGGAAGCGGAACTGGTAACGTACCGCGCTGCTGGCTACTGCGGGAACAGGCTGAGGTGGCTTCGCGTAGATGCGGTTGGCTGCATTGCCGCTGCCACCGAAGTTGCGGCTCACGCCACAGCTGAAGTCGGAAGTGTTCGCAGGATCATCCTGCAACGAAACGCGGGGGCATGCGGCCAGAGCGGCGTCGAGCTTGAACTGGCAAGCCGGACCGAACTCCAGGTTGTTGCCCGCTACACGACCGCGCACGCGCACGTTCAGCAGCACGTTGTTGGGCAGGTGCGGGGTGCTCACGCTG
>JAEUTB010000220.1 GCA_016787995.1 Flavobacteriales bacterium
CAGCGTGAGCACCCCGCACCTGCCCAACAACGTGCTGCTGAACGTGCGCGTGCGCGGTCGTGTAGCGGGCAACAACCTGGAGTTCGGTCCGGCTTGCCAGTTCAAGCTCGACGCCGCTCTGGCCGCATGCCCCCGCGTTTCCCTGCAGGATGATCCTGCGAACACTTCCGACTTCAGCTGTGGCGTGAGCCGCAACTTCGGTGGCAGCGGCAATGCAGCCAACCGCATCTACGCGAAGCCACCTCAGCCTGTGCCGGCAGTGGCCAGCAGCGCGGTGCGTTACCAGTTCCGCTTCCGTATCCCGGGTGAGAACATCTGCATCGTGCGTCCGCCGCAGACCAGCGCTCAGCTCACGCTGAACTGGTCGGCTACCAGCGGTCCACAGTTGCAGTGCAGCAAGACCTACGAAGTGGATGTGCGCGTGAGCCTTAATGGTGGAGCCACGTGGTGCTTCGGTCCTGCTACAGCCGACCAGGCAGCAGCATGCGCTGACACGGAAGCCTGGGGCAAGGTTTGCTTGGTGACCATCAACCCCTGCGCAGCAGTGAGCGGTGGTGGTAACAGCATGGTGGTCGAAGGCAACAACACCTTCACCATGTACCCGAACCCGAACCGCGGCGACCAGCTCTTCCTGAGCCTGACCAGCCTGGAGCAAGGGGTGAACACGGTGAACGTGGACATCTTCGACATGACCGGCAAGCGCGTGATGGCACGCACGATCGCCGTGCAGGATGGCTTCATCAACAGTGTCATGGAACTCGACAGCGACTTCGCGAACGGCATGTACCTGGTGAACATCACCGCGGGTAGCAAGGCTTACACGGAGCGCTTGGTGATCCAACACTGAGAACACCCCATGAAAAAGGCCCCCGCTTCATTGGAAGCGGGGGCCTTTTCGTTGCTGTAGGGAATGCGACTATCCCTCAACGATCTGGGTCGCGAGTAGATCCTCCACGGTTTCTCGGCGCCGGATCAATCGCACGTGGCCCTCCGCAACGAGGATCTCCGGTGGTCGCATCCGACTGTTGTAGTTGCTCGCCATGGAGTGGCCATAGGCACCTGCATTGCGGATCGCCAGGATATGCCCCTCCTTGATCTCCGCGATCTTCCGGTCCCAACCGAAAGTGTCCGTTTCGCAGATGTTCCCCACGACCGTGTAGATGCGCGGGGTTCCGTTCGGTGCGCTCACGTTCTCGATGTGGTGGTATGATCCATACATCATCGGCCGTACCAAATGGTTCAGTCCGCTATCCACACCGGCGAACACCGTCGCTGTGGTCTGCTTCAATAGCGTAACGCGCACCAACAAGGTGCCCGCTTCGCTGACAAGGAATTTCCCAGGTTCGAACCACACCTCCACGGGAAGTGCCCGCTCGCTGTTGAACCGCTTCACCCGTTCCGTGATGCGTGCTCCGAGGTCTTCGATATCCGTGGTGATGTCGCCCTCCTTATAGGCCACCTTGAATCCGCTCCCGAGGTCCAGGTAGCGGAGGGAAGGGAACAACGAAGCCGATTCCAGGAGTAGCTCGGCTCCGCGGAGGAATACGTCCGCATCGAGGATGTCACTCCCGGTATGCATATGAAGCCCGTGCACCGAGATGCCATGCGAAGCAACGATACGCTCCACGTGACGCAGTTGATGGATGCTTATGCCGAACTTGGAATCGATGTGCCCCGTGCTGATGCGCTCGTTGCCCCCCGCCATGATATGCGGGTTTATCCGTATGAAGAGCGGTGTGCGGCTTCCATAGGCATGACCGAAACGCTCCAACATCGGAATGGAATCGATGTTGATATGGACCCCGAGCTCCACCGCTTTCTTGATCTCCTCGAAACTGACCATGTTCGGTGTGAACAGGATCTCCTCCGCTTGGAATCCTGCCAACAGGCCAAGCTCCACTTCATGAATGGAAACCGTGTCCAGACCGGTGCCCAGCTCCTTCATCACCCTCATGATGGCGATGTTGGGCAAGGCCTTGCAGGCGTACATGAAACGTGTAGGTGTCCCCGAGAAGGCCCGTTGGAGACGTTGCACTTGACGGGCGATGATCGCTTGATCGTAGACGTACGCGGGAGTTCCGGCGAGAGATGCCAGTTCTTCCACAGCTACACCGGCGATGTGAGAGTTGTTCCGGTTTTCCATGGCGCGCGAAGGTAGTTCCCTCCACAACGCCACCATTCTGGGTACTTAAGGCACGTGTCCGTGCGCCTATTTGGAAAGTGCCGCCTTCGCACGGCCCGCATAGAAGCTGCCGGAGCGTGCGATGCGTTCGAATTCCATGATGGCATTTTCCTTCTTCCCGGAGCGTTCCAAAGCGAGTGCGTGGTACCACTCGGCCTCCTCATCGAACACCCTTGAGGTGTGCCGCGCTGCTCGATCCAGGTAGCGCTCAGCTCGAGCGTGCAGCCCGAGGTTATAGCTGCACAACCCTGCGTAGAAGAGCGCGTTCACATCTTCCGGGTATTGGTTCAGGACGAAGCTCAACTCTTCCAAGCACCCTTTGTGGTCGTTCTGCACGAATTTCTCCAACGCCTCGTCCATGAAGCTGAGGTAGGCGATGCGCCGTTCCGTACCCTGTGCCAAAGCCTGCTCCTCGGCCGTCGCGAAGCGTGCATCCACGCCACCGGTCATCCGATCGATGTCCGGGCTGCGGCCATATAGCTCTTTCGGGTGCAACAGCTTCAGGTCATGCAGGTAGACCAGTTGTAGGGATGGGCGACGAGGACCAGCAGTGGTGACGACAGGCGTTCCATCACGCCCTACCTCGCGGATGGATTTCGGCTCCACCGGTTCCAACGGCTGCCGCTCTAGTGGTATCGTATTCGATTCTGTCGTCGTATTCGCTTGTGCGATGCTATGGCGATCCGTCCGGGCATGGCCGATGTGGAGGCTCTCCGGCAACTCCACCGCGACCGTTACCTCCAGACTATCCGGCTCGGCCATAGCCGTCGGTGGTTCCGCGGGCTCGGTAGGGGTCATCGTCGCTGCGACGGTGGGTGCATCCTTCGTTGCGGCTTCCTCTGGTAGGGCCACATATACGGCTGTGCCCACGGCTGCAACGAGTATCGCCGAAAGGGCCCAGCTCATCCACGATGAAGTGCCAGCACGCGGTGCGCGGACTTGAAGGCTTGAAAGACCTGCAAGTGCACCCGGGTGTTGAAGGCCTTCCATCGCCTCACGAAGCAAGGGGTCCGCCTCCAGGTGGCGTTCCACTTCGTGTGCCGCCGTAGGATCCAGACGCCCTTCGGCATAGGCCACGAGCTCTTCGCGCGACACGGCCCCGCGTGGCGTGAAGTGGTCATGCGTTCGTCGGTTCATGCGCGCTGGCGTTGGATGATGAGACGGAGGTTTCGACGACCATTCTGCAAATGGCTTCGTACTTGTTCTACAGTGAGCCCAGTTCTTGCGGCGACCTGTGCATAGCTCTGGTCTTCCAAATGGAAAAGCCGGATGCAATCGTGCTGCTCCGGGTTCAGCTCGCTCATGGCGCGCTCAAGCTCCTGCAAGCTGGCTTCTCGCAGCACGGTGTCCTGGTCGGAGTTCGGATCATGCGCCAGCCCATCCGGCAGGTCACGGTCGGGATGGATCTTGCGCAGGAGTTGCAGACATCGGTTGCGCATCACGGTGTGCACCCATGGCCTGAAACGCGCGATGTCGTGCTTGGCGACAAGGTCCTTCAGCCCTGCGAAGAGCTCCACCACCTCATCCTTGCTTTGCTCGGTATCCTTCAGGTATTTCATGCCCACGCCGTAAAGCAGCTCAGCATAACGATCCCAGAGGTCCGCTAATGCGGAACGGTGCCCCTCCCGCAGGAGACGCACCAATTCCTCATCGGTGTGGGTCGCTATGGCCTTGCGCCGCAGGAACATGATCACTGCAAGGTATCCTCTGCTTCCCGTTGGATGGCTTTCCGGCGTTCGTCCTCGAACATTTCACCGTAGGTCTTGGTCTCGATCACGATGACGCCACCGGTCACATCACCGTATCGGGCTGGCAAGCCTCCGGTGTACACGCTCACGCTGCTGATCGCGCTCGGTGGTACGCGGGGGACCGCTCCGCTGATCTTCACCCCATCGATGAAGCTCACCGTATTCTCCGTGCGTGAACCGCGGAAGTAAAGCCCTTCGCCGTTCGGCGCCGCGGTCACCCCCGCGAAGTTCTTGCTCAAGAACTGGATCGGGTCCTTGCGCGTGGGGTCATCCTCGAACTCGGAAGCGAGCAAGCTCATACGGCTGGGGTCGTCGATGCTGATCTGTGGTCTGCGGTAGGCGAATTTTTCGAAGGTCTTCAACTCGTTGTTCGCGCTCATGCGAACATCTTTCAGATACGTTGCGCGGTCCGGGGTGACATCCACCCCGGTCATTTCCACCGTGGCGTATCCGGTGAAGGAGATGGTGACAGGATGCAGACCCGGCGGAACGGGCTTTAATACGAACTGCCCATCCAGATCGGTGTAGGTGCCGACCAGTTCGCCTGCGATGCGAGTGTATACGCTGGCCGACGGCAGTGTTCGTCCTTCAGGATCGAGCACCCGGCCGCGGATCTCGCCCAGATTCTGCCCGAAGGCACCCGCCCCGAGCATGGCGGCTAGAAGGAAGATCGTGTGTCTCATCGTTGATCGTTTCTTCTAGGATGAACGGGAGGCATCCATTGCATAAACGTCGGATCCGAATTGGCGGAAAAGCTTCCGCCGCGCGAAGCCACGGCTTTGCGAGGACCTCTTCGGGTGTTGAGCTTATCGCTCGCAGACGATCACCGAGAACGTCCTTGGACGCGAAGCGAGCGCACCACGCACCGAGCACTAAAAGGCCCTTCGCAACTGACTTGGGTCGGCGAGTGGTCCAAATGGATGGGACCACCGGTCCTCAAAGCTCCTCCGCCACCACCTCGCGCACACCCGGCACCTCGTGTTTCAGAAGGTTCTCGATACCCTGCTTCAACGTGACCATGCTGCTGGGGCAGCCACTGCATGATCCACGCAAGGATACCGTGACGATCCCCTCATCGAAGCTCTTGAACGCGATGTGGCCGCCGTCACCCTCTACGGCCGGACGGATGTACTCCTCCAACACCCGGATGATCTTCTCGTCTTCGGGACCTTTCGCAGGGGCATGCGTACTGGCGCGCTCGTTCGCATCGGCCAAGGCTTGTGCCGGCGCATCCTCGTACACCACCCGACCATCGCTGCGCAGGAATTCAGTGATGTAGTCCCTTAGCTCCAACGTCACCAGATCCCAATCCACGCTGTTGTTGCGCGTGACGGTGATGAAGTTGCTGCTGATGAATACCCCGGTCACGAACGGAAGGTTGAAGATGCGTTCCGCCAAGGGGGAAACTCCGACCGGCTCGTCCGGCGTTCGGAACTCCAAGAGACGGCCATCCTGCACCAACAGCCTATCGCACACGTAGCGCATGGTCAGCGGGTTCGGGGTCGATTCGGCGTAGAGCGTCACAGGTGGGCGTTTGACGGTCTCTGACATGGTCGGCTGGGTAACGGAGGTGCTGGATGACAACGGTACAAAAGTACGGCTGGTCAAGCCCTTGGCCTCCCAAGCCTGGGCACAACCCACTGGCGCGAAGGACCGTATCACACGTACTTTTGCCAAGCATGCGGGTCTTCCTCTATCGCAATAAGTGGTTCACCTACCTGGTGATGGGCCTTTTCGTGCTCGCCACCAGCGGTACGGCCCTTAGCCGCATGACCTGCCTGGAGGGTGGCCATACGGTCCTCAGTCTCGGTCTGGCGGCGGATTGCTGCCCCGAGCAAGTGCCGGTCGACGAGCCCTCCTTCAAAGCCAGTTGCTGCGAGCTAGCTTTCGTACAAGGTGATCGGGCCGACTACCTCCCCAATGCGAATGCCGATGCCTTGGTCACCGGGCTCATGTTGGCCGTGCTCCCCTCGGTGATCGCCGTCCCCGAGCCTGTCAGTCGCCTGAGCTGGCTGGGATCCCGACCACCGCCGATCGATACACGCGAACGGCTTTGCGTGATCGGTGTTCAACGCGTCTAGTTCATTCCTGTCTCCGCGCTGCTGCCTTGGCTTGCAGTGCGCTGGGGTCGCTGCGGCGGTCCGGTCCCTTTCGCCAACAGGAATTCGAATGAAATGCTACAGAACAGGTACTTGACATTCTTCTTTGCCATGGCGGCTTGGCTGTCCATGCATGCACAGCCTATCACAGGCTCGGTCGTCTCCACCGAAGGGGAGGAGCTGCCGGGCGCTAATGTGTACTGGCTTGGAACGGAGACCGGCGCTGCGGCCGATATGAGCGGGAATTTCTCGGTGGCCATGCCTGAACGTTGGCCGGCCACCTTGCTCACTTCGTTCGTGGGTTACAAAGTGGATACGCTGAGGTTGTCCGCCGCACCGAACGGTCCCTTGCGTATCGTTTTGCGCTGGGCGGCTGAGATCGGTCCCGTCGAGATCGTGGAACGCGTGAGTGGGACACGGCTGGATTCTCGCAGCACCATCTCCACCGAGATCATCGGGCAGAAGGAACTGAAGCGCGCAGCGTGTTGCGACTTGAGCGAGAGCTTCGAGACCAACGCCACCGTGGATGTGAATTACAGCGATGCCATCTCGGGCACGAAGACCATCCGCATGCTCGGGCTCGAAGGCAAGTATGCGCAGATCAGCTTGGAGAATCTGCCGTTCATCCGCGGACTATCCACCGCCTATGGCCTAACGCTCATCCCAGGTACGTGGATCAAGGACATCAACCTCAGTAAGGGCATCGGCACCGCGGTGAATGGCCCCAATGCCATGACAGGCCAGATCGACCTCTGCTTGCTCGACCCGCTGAACGAGCCTCCCGTTTTCGTCAATCTCTACGGCAACTCGCAAGGCCGCATGGAAGGGAACGTACACCTCGCCCAGCGAACGGGTGCTAACAGCGGCAACTTGCTCTTGCTGCACGGCAACTTGTTCCAACAGGACATGGACCAGAACGACGATGGGTTCATGGATGCGCCCCGCACACGCCGTTTCAACGTGATGGATCGCTGGATGCGCCGAACGGAACGCGGCATGTCGCAACTCGGGGTCCGGTATGTGGTGGATGAGCGCATCGGCGGGCAGACCGCGATGAGCATGAATGATCCCGAACATGCCATCCACGCCGGCGATCCCTACGTGGTCGATATCCGCAATGAACTGGTGGATGTCTTCGGAAAGCAAGGGTTCATTTTCAAGAAGGATCCCTCGAAGAGCATCGGGATCATGTTCGCCGCACGCAGGCACGATGCCACTTCGCGTTTTGGTCGCAGGACTTACACGGGTGCTCAGGAAAGCGTTTATGCCACCGCGGTCTATCAAATGCTCGTGGGGAAAGGGAGTGATCAATTGAAAGCCGGTCTCAGTTTCCAATTTGATGACTTCGACGAGGCCTTCATGGACAGTACGTTCATCAGGACCGAGCGTATGCCGGGGATCTTCGCAGAATACACCTTGCAACGGAACCACCTCACCATGGTGGCAGGGGTGCGTGGCGATGCCAATTCCTACTTCGGCAATACCGTGAGCCCGCGGATACATGTGAAGTACGACCTGGGGCCGCTCACCAACCTGCGGTTCTCCGCAGGCCATGGTTTCCGCTCGGCGAACCCGCTGATCGAAAGTGCTGCGGTCCTGGCTAGTTCTCGCCGGGTGGTCACCGAGGGCAGGCTGGGTATGGAGCGCTCATGGAACTTCGGCGCATCGTTCCTGCACAAGTTCAAATGGCTCGATCGGAAATGGGCCTTCGGTGTCGATGTCTACCGCACGGAGTTCCTCGCCCAGGTCGTTACGGATCTGGACAGGCACCCACGCACCGTGGCGTTCTACATGCTCAACGGGCGATCCTATGCCAACAGCGTGCTCACCGATGTCCAGGTGAAGCTCACACGCAGTATCGACCTCAAATTCTCGCACCGATGGTACGATGTGCGCACCACGTACGACGGGGTATTGCGCACCAGACCCTTCACTCCCGAGCACCGGGGCATGGCTTCCGTGGCCTTCACCGATCCGAAGGAACACTGGCGCTTCGATGTCACAGCCAACATTTTCGGAGAGGGTCGACTTCCTTCTACATCGGCCAATCCAGAGGCGTTCCGGCTTCCCGAACGCTCCCCATCGTACAGCACCATCCATGCACAGCTTACTCGTGTCATCGGTGTTTGGGAAGTGTATGTGGGTGGCGAGAACCTCGCCAGTACCATCCAACGGCAGCAGATCATCAGCCCCCTCGATCCCTATGGCCCGTATTTTGACGCGTCCATGATCTGGGGTCCCACCAACAAGGCCATGATCTACGGTGGCCTACGTTTCCAACTCGACCGAAAGGATAAAAACACGACCAAGCACCCATGAAATACCTGATCCCATTCTTATTCCTCTTCGCCAACTTGACCGCAGCGGCGCAAGAGACGAACGCCGGCCACAAGGGCGATGGAAAGATCGCTCACCTCGACATCCACACCAGCACCGTGTGCGATATGTGTGAGAAGACCATCGAAGAGAACCTGATCTACGAGAAAGGGGTGAAGAAGGTGAACGTGGACCTTGCCAAGAGCGAGATCCATGTGGAGTACGATCCCAAGAAGAACACGCCTGAAGCGTTGCGGACCGCTGTGAGCAAGCTGGGCTACATGGCCGATGAGATCCCCGGCGATGAGGCCGCATTCAAGAAGCTTCCGCTGTGCTGCCAGAAAGAAGGTTGCGGTAAACCGGCGGCGAAACCATGAAGGCTGCTCTCATCCGGTCCGTGCGTGGTTTCACGCCGCGCTTCGGTGATGGCGTTTTCCTGGCTGAGACCGCTGTGGTCATCGGTGATGTGGTCATGGGCGACCAGTGCAGCGTATGGTACAATGCGGTGGTGCGCGGCGATGTGCATGCCATCCGCATCGGTCACCGGGTGAACATCCAGGACGGGGCCGTACTTCATGCCACCTACCAGAAATGCGGACTCACCATCGGCGATGATGTGAGCATCGGTCATAACGCCATCGTTCACGGCTGCACCATCGCCGACAAGGTGCTCATTGGCATGGGTGCCATCGTGATGGACCAGGCGCACATCGGCAGCGGCAGTGTGATCGCGGCTGGTGCCGTGGTCCTACAGAACACGGTGGTGGAGCCCGGCAGCCTCATGGCGGGCGTGCCTGCGAAGCGCATCGGTGCGGTGAGCAAGGACCTCAGTGAAGGGGAGATCGAACGGATCGCGAGGAACTACCTCACCTACGCGGACTGGTTCAAGGGAGCGTGAGCTTGCCTGCCTCCCACTTGGCCTGGCGGACCTCGGTCCCGGAGAGCCCCAACCGCTGCATCATCGAGGAGAACTCGGCGGTGTCACCGCTCGTGTAGCACGTCAGGTCCCCGCGTTGATCGTTCGGAGCCTCGATGCCATCGCGGTGGAGCACCCGTTGTAGTTGACGCGCGATCGCCGGTGCTGGGTCGATCACCCGTACGCCGGGCCCAACGATGCGCTCGATCAAGGGTCGCACGATGGGGTAGTGGGTGCAGCCGAGCACCAACGCATCGATGTTGCGCTCCAGCAGGGGCTCCAACCACCCGCGAAGCATGGTTTCCGTGGTCGGTGTGTCGAATTCGCCGGC
>JAEUTB010000026.1 GCA_016787995.1 Flavobacteriales bacterium
AGTTCGCTCGTGGACCTGATCCTGATGAAGCTGTTGCGCATCAAGCAGATCGAGGACAACCAGGGCAACACCTTGGTGAGCGAAGGCATCGACGCGAATTTCCTCGACATCGTGAACTACGCCGTCTTCGCCATGATCCAGCTGGACGAGGCATCATCAACTTCGGCCGGTTGATAACTGAGGCCCGGATCAAGGCATCGCCTCTTGATCCCCCTGGATCGCGATCCTAGTTTCGCCTCCCCGAACGTCGACTTACCGCGACGCCCATGAGGATCTTCCTAACAGTCTTGCTGGCTGCCTGTGCGCTACTGTCCACAGCGGCCGAACTTCGCCTCCGCGGCGAGGTCACCGACCATGTCACGCGCATGCCCTTGGGTGAGGTGCTGGTGCGGGTCTACCGCAATGGGGTGAAGGAACAGGCCTTCCATACGGGCCCGGCGGGCAAGTACAACATCACCCTCGAACGCGGCGGAGAGTACATCATCCGGTTCAGCTTACCCGACCATGTGACCAAGTGCTACGCGGTGGATACCCGTGGTGCGGCTTGGGAAGACGATACGCGCGAAGTGTCGGTGGATGTGGAGATGACCCTCTTCGAGAAAGTGCCCGGTGTGGACCTTTCGTTCTTCGATATGCCCATGGGCATGGCACGCTTCTGCCCGATGACCGGCCTGTTGAAGTGGGATGCCGGCTATGAGGAGCGCATCCGCCCCGAAGTGGAAAGGCTGATGGAGGAGGTGCGCGCACGTCGGGAGGCGCAGCCGATGACGGCCGTGCTGCAGCACTGAGCGCTTTCCACGATCGACTCTTGCTAAAGGCTTGTTAACGCGCGGCCGCGCCGGGAACGGTCCGGCTATTTTCGCCCTCCACGATCCCGCACCAGCGGACCATCGTTCGGCTCCATGCGTATCCTGATCCTCTTCTCTCGTCTCTTCGTTGGCTCGCTGTTCATCGTCAGTGGTCTCATCAAGGCCAACGACCCGTTGGGTTTCGCCTACAAGCTCGAGGAGTACTTCGCTGAAAGCGCGCTCAACCTTCCTTTCCTGGAGCCTTTCTCGCTAGTGCTAGGAGCGCTCGCGTGCATTGCCGAGGTGGTGCTTGGTTTCGCGGTGTTGTTCGGTGGACGGATGAAACTGGCCACATGGGCGTTGTTGCTCCTCACGTTGTTCTTCGGTTGGCTCACGGCCTATACCGCCACTTGCGACCCCAATGATGTATACACCGTTCTGGTCAATGGACAAGAGGTGGAGCGCAGTGTGACCTGTGTGACAGACTGCGGTTGTTTCGGCGATGCCATGAAAGGCTCCATCGGCCGGAGCCTCACGCCTTGGGAGAGTTTCAGCAAGGACATGGTGCTGCTGGTCTTCATCATCCCCTTGTTCATCTTCCGCAATCGCATCACGTGGAACACCACGGGTGACGACAAGATCCTGCTGCCCATCGGACTGCTCATGGTGGCCATCTGGAGTTGGATCTTCACGTGGTACGGTCCGCTGTGGTTCACGGTGATCGGCTTCGCCGGATACCTTGGCATCAAGCGCTTCATGGAATCGCCCAAGGCCGAATGGGCCGCTGCGGGTTGGATCACCTTCATCTCTATCGTCTTCACCTGGTACAACTATGCGCACCTGCCCATGCGCGACTACCGTCCCTATGCTGTCGGCAAGAGCATCAGCGAGCAGATGAAGAGTGCCAAGCCACCGGTGAACCGCACTTTCGTGAGCTACCGCAACAAGACCACGGGCGAGGTGAAGGAGTACGACACCACGCAGCCCTATCCGTGGGATGATGAGAACTTCGAGAACGTGCCGAACAGCACGCGCATTGAGGTGATCGATCCCGGTGTACCATCGCAAGTGCAGGATTTCCGCCTCACCGACAAGGATGGCAACGACATCACTCCGGGGATCCTGGAAGAAACATCCCCCGTGCTCTTGGTGATGAT
>JAEUTB010000027.1 GCA_016787995.1 Flavobacteriales bacterium
GGAATCGAACCCCTGTTTCATCCGTGAAAGGGACGCGTCCTAACCCCTAGACGAACGGGCCACGATGTCAGACCGCCTTCCCAACCAGGTTGTTCGGGCGAACGAGGGCGCAAATGTAAACAGATCGGCGGAATTCCAAACACCCGTCAATGCACATCGTCCCCATCGGCCTGGAACCGGAAGCCCAGGCGTTTGCCGGTGCTGATCTGCATGTTGGCGTTCAACTCGTTCATCTCGCTCACGGTGACCTGTTGTACCTGGTCGTACGGCGGAGCGAGCAGGTCGAATTCCAGCACGTAGTTGATGAGCGAGTAGAGCACTTCCTTCAACCGCACGACATCCATTACGTTGCCCGCCAGGTCGTTGTATAGGAAACCCATCTGGCGCTTGCCCTGTACGATGAAGTGGTGCTCCTTGTTCAGGAAGAGACGCGCTACGAGGTAGCCCAGGTCGCGCTCCCGGTTGTACTTGAACGAGTCGCTCAGGAAGTTGTAGATGTTGATGACCCCGAAATACCCGCGCATCTCATCCTCCGTGAGGTAGCTCCCCTTCCACAGGCTGTGGCTCTGATCCAAGCGGAAGACGTTGGTGTGCATGTGGAAGATGAGGGTATCCCCCGCCACGCGTATCTCGCAGGCCAAGGCTCCGCGATCGGTGAAGGACACCGCCAAGCGTCCATCCTTGCTCGTTACGGCACCTTCCAGATCATCGGCGATCTCCTTGAGCACCACCTTCAATTGCCCGAACAGGTCGGTGGTGGCCTTGAAGACGTCCTGCTTCATGGCCGACTTGGCCAACATGGCCTGCACGATGAGGTCGCGCGGCTGCGGCGGGGTGTTCTCCTTCTTGGTCATCAGTAAGCGCGGGCGAAGATGACACGTCGTTCACTCGGTGCTCCGGTGACCATGCACCGTCCGGGCGTGCGGTCGCCTTCCAGCGGAATGCACCGGATGGTGGCCTTGGTCTCGTTCTTCACCTTCTCCTCGGTCTCCGGGGTGCCATCCCAATGGGCCAGGATGAAGCCCCCTTCTTCGATCGCCACCTTGAACTCGTCATAGGTGTCCACGGCACGCGTGTAGCGCTCGCGCATGGCCAAGGCCTTCTGGTACAGGTTCTCCTGGATGGCCGTGAGCAAGTGCTCCACCTTTTCGGACAGGTCGGCCACCTGCATCACCTGCTTCTCCAAGGTGTCGCGGCGGGCCACTTCCACAGTACCGTTCTCCATGTCCCGCGGGCCGATCGCGATGCGTACCGGATAGCCTTTGAACTCATACTCCGCGAACTTCCAGCCGGGCTTCTTGGTGTCATCATCATCGAACTTCACGACAATCCCTTTCGCACGCAAAGCGGCCAAGGTGGGTGCGAAGTAGGCCCGAATGGCTTCGAGCTGTTCGGCGTTCTTGGCGATGGGCACCACGGCCACATGCACCGGCGCCAACTTCGGGGGTAGCACCAGACCGTTGTCATCGCTGTGGGTCATGATGAGCGCACCGACCAACCGGGTGCTCACGCCCCAACTGGTGGCCCACACATACTCCTGCTTGTTCTCCTTGTTGGTGAAGAGCACATCGAAGGCCTTCGCGAAGTTCTGCCCCAAGAAATGGCTGGTACCGGCTTGCAGTGCCTTCCCATCCTGCATCATGGCCTCGATGCAGTACGTGTCCTCCGCCCCAGCGAAGCGTTCGCTGGCGGTCTTCACGCCACGGATGACCGGTATGGCGAGCCATTCCTCGGCGAAGCGTGCGTAGATCTCGAGCATCCGTTCGGTCTCCTCCACAGCTTCGGCCTTGGTAGCGTGCGCGGTGTGGCCCTCCTGCCACAGGAATTCCGCCGTGCGCAGGAAGAGGCGGGTGCGCATCTCCCAGCGCACCACGTTGGCCCATTGATTGATCAGCAACGGCAGGTCGCGGTAGCTCTTCACCCAACCCCGGTACGTGTTCCAAATAATGGTCTCGCTGGTCGGCCGGATGATCAGTTCCTCCTCCAACTTGGCTTCGGGGTCCACCACCACGCCGTGGACCGGATCGCTCTTGAGGCGGTAGTGGGTGACCACGGCGCACTCCTTGGCGAAGCCCTCCACATGGCTGGCTTCCTTCGCCAAATAGCTTTTGGGAATGAACAACGGGAAGTAGGCGTTCATGTGGCCCGTGGCCTTGAACATGTCGTCCAGCGCGGATCGCATCTTCTCCCAAACGGCGTACCCATGCGGCTTGATCACCATACAGCCGCGTACATCGCTGTGCTCGGCGAGGTCGGCCTTGAGCACCAGATCGTTGTACCACTTCGCATAGTCGTCCGCCCGCTTCGTCAGAATATCCGCCATGCCCCTTTTGTGGTATTATTTTTGTTCTGAAGTTGAGGCGGCTAAAGTACACAACCCACCGGGGCATCAACGGCTCCGGCCAACACGGCGAAGATCATGAAGCAGGCATCTCGCATTCTCCCCGTCCTACTTCCCGCACTGCTTCTCACAGCGTGCGGTTCCATGCAACCTACAACGCAGGTGGTGGACGACGTGTACTTCCTGCCATCGCAGGCTCCTGTTATGGCCGCTGTCCCGAAAAGCGCGCCAGTGGAGCAACCCATGCGACCGCCGACGGACGACTACTACGACCCCGGCACTTCGCAAGAGTACTCGACCGATCGGAGCTACTACGACCTCGCCTACAACGATCCGTACTTCTACAATATGGGTCGCTTCGGATTCAACACGGCGCCCATGGGATGGCAGACCGGTTGGGGCGGCCCCGGCTGGGGTGGCGGAATGGGCTGGGGCGGTAGCCTGGGTTGGGGCGCAGGCTGGGGATCCGGCTGGAACATCGGCATCGGCTACGGCACAGGCATCTACTCCGGATGGTATAGGCCCATGTGGGGCTGGGACCCCTGGGGATGGAATTCGCCTTGGGGTTGGAACAACGGCGGATGGGGTGGCGGATGGGGCTTCGGCAACTACTACGGCCCTTGGGGGAACTGCTTCAACTGTTACGTCCCGGTGATCATCGGTGATGGCGTAGCGAACAGTACGGTGATCGCCCATCGGAATTCCGTGGGAAGCGGACGAGGGTTGAATGGTAACGGAGTGCGTCGGCCCGCCGTGCGCAACCCAGTCGGCTTGGCACCACAACCTCAGGGTCGCTCTACGACCACCGCTCCTGTGCAACGCACGCCTGTGGAGCGGAACCGCCAGCAGCCCGTCACCGCACCGACACGGGATCGCACGGTCACCCCTCAGCGCGAGCGCAGCCGTGAGACCAGCCCATCGCGGAACGTGGAACGTACGTTGCCCAGTCGCAGCCCAGGCTTCGGTGATGGCGGCGGCGGTGGCCGGACCAGCCCGTCCCGTGATACAGGTGGCGGAGGAGGAGGCACACGCACGAGTCCTGGTCGTCGTTGATCAACCCTAACCAGAACCGCATGGAACGGACCGCACTTCGGCTCCTGAGCTTCGCTGTGCTCGGCACCTTCGCGCAACTGACCGTGGCCCAGAACGAAGTGGACGCTCTGCGCTTCAGCAGCACCACACCTGGTGGAACAGCGCGCAGCATCGGGCTAGCCAATGCCTTCGGCGCATTGGGAGCCGATGCGGTAGCGGTGGCCATCAACCCCGCTGGGCTCGGGCTCTACCGCAACACGGAGCTATCCTTCACCCCAGCGTTGGAGGTGAATACCGTGAACAGCCTTTACGGTGGCGTTACCTCCACCGATGTGAAGTCCCGCTTCCACTTCAGCAATGTTGCGCTGATCCTGAACTCCCCCGCTGAGCGAGCAGGCAGCGACTGGCGCAGCAGCACTTTCGGCGTGGTGTTCGATCGGCAGGCCACCCACCATTGGGGCAGGCAGGCCGTGGGACGTGATGTGCAGACCTCCATCCTGGACGACTTCGCCTGGCAAGCCGAGGGCACACGTGCGAACGATCTGTACGATGCGTTCCCCTTCGCCGCCGGCCTGGCATACGACACGTATGGCATCGACCCGTTGGATCCGGCGGATACGCTGGGGACCAGCTATGTGCCCGCACTCCCTGGCGGCTCGGTGGTGGACCAGACGATGACCATCGACTCGCGTGGTGCCACCAACAACACGTCGTTCTTCTACAGCGGTAACTACATGGACAAGCTGTACATCGGCATGTCGCTGGGCATCGTCGGGTACCGGTACAAACACACCCGCCTGCACTCCGAAACGGTGCCGGATGAAAGTGTGGACCTGAAGGACCTGACCTACCGCGAAGATCTTGCGATCACCGGGAACGGCGTGGAGGTGAAGGCCGGTGTGATCTATCGCTTCCATGATCGGTTCCGGGCTGGCATCGCGGTGCATAGCCCGATGTGGATGACGATGAACGATGCGTACAACACCAGCATGAACACGACGTTCCGTACGCCTTCGCAGGTGGATGGCCGGACGGACTACAGCGCGAGTTCGCCGGACGGCATCTTCGCCTACAAATTGAACAGCCCCGTGCGCGCGGTGCTTAGCGCAGCCTACATCGCTGGGGAGCATGGACTCGTGAGCGTGGACTACGAGTACGCGGATTTCACGGGCATGCGTTTCCGGCCGAGCACACGGCTGGACGACAGCTACACCTTCACTGCGGAGAACGAGGTGATCAGCACGGTGTTCAGGCCCGTGCATAGCGTGCGCGCCGGTACCGAGTGGCGCAGCGGTGGTTGGTACTTCCGTATGGGTTGGGGCTTCGTGCCCGATGCTTACCGCACCACGGACTTCATGCACGCGCAAGCCACCCGCACCTATGCCGGGGGCATCGGTTACCGTACTGCCAACCTCAGCGTGGACCTTGGCGCCAATTACATCCAGCGCAACGCCAACTATTATCCATACGACCCGGCGTTCGCCAACGTGATCCGCGAAGAGCGCAACACGCTGCGCACCTTGCTCACCATCGCGCTGCGGCCTTGAGGAAGGAAGGGTCGGAACCATAGCCCAACGAAAAGCCCCGGCATCACCGGGGCTCTTCGTTGCAGTGATCGGCGATCACTTCTCTCCTTTCACACGGTCCACCACGTACTCATCCACCAGGATGCGGCCGCAGTGTTCGCACACGATGATCTTCTTGTGGCTGCTGATGTCCAGCTGACGCTGGGGCGGGATGCTGTTGAAGCAGCCACCGCAGCTGCCGCGCTCCACGGGCACCACCGCGAGGCCGTTACGGGCATTGCTGCGGATACGGTTGTACGCGCTGAGCAAGCGCTCCTCGATGTGTTTGGATGCCGCCTCGCTCTTCTTCGCCAGCTCCTTCTCCTCCTTCTCGGTCTCGGCGACGATATCGTCCAGCTCCTTGCGCTTCAGCTCAAGGTCCTTCTTGCGATCGTCGTGACGGGCTTTGCTCTCCTCCACCACCACCTTCTTCGCATCGATCTGCGCCTTGGCCTCCTTGATACGCTTCTCGGCGAGTTGGATCTCCAGGTTCTGGAACTCCACCTCCTTGGTGAGCGAATCGTACTCGCGGTTGTTGCGGACCTTGGCTTGCTGGCCTTCGTACTTCTTGATCTGCGCCTTCGCGTCCTTGATCAGGTTGTTCTTATCGGAGACCTGGTTCTCCATCTCGGCGAGCTCATCCTGAAGCTTCTTCAAGCGGGTCTCCAGGCCGGCCACCTCATCCTCCAGATCCTGCACCTCCAAGGGCAGTTCACCGCGCTGGGTGCGGATCTTATCCACCTGCGAATCGATATGCTGCAGGCGGTACAGTTCGACGAGCTTCTCGGCTACAGTGACATCAACCTTGGATGCGGCACCGCTCTTGGTGGCCTTCACTTCCTTCTCTGGAGCCTTCACATCGCTCTTCGCCATGGTCAGTAATGGTATATGGGATCCGTGACGTTTTCCGTCAAACGGACGGCAAAAGTAGGGAAAAGTTCGTGTAACCTGCGCTGGATCAGGTTCATGGTGAACTGCTCACTGCCGTAGTGCCCGATATCGGCCAACAAGAGCTTGGAATCCGCCTCGAAGAACTCGTGGTACTTCACATCCCCCGTCAAGTAGGCATCAGCACCGGAGGCTTTGGCCTTCGCAATGAGGAAAGCACCTGATCCTCCGCACAATGCGACTTTCTGGATCGGCCGACCGAGCAACTGGGTGTGCCGGATCACCTTCAAGCCGAAGGCCTGCTTTACAAGTGCAAGGAACCGGCTCTCTTCCAACGGTTTATCCAACTCCCCCAACAATCCCGCGCCGATGCCCGGATGCACATTGGCCAAGGGGATCAAGTCGTAGGCTACCTCCTCGTACGGGTGCGCCTCCAATAGCGCCGCCAGGATAGTGCGCTCCAAGTGTACCGGATAGATGAACTCGACCCTGAACTCGGAGGCCATCTCCCGCACACCGCGCCGGCCCATGAATGGATCGGCTTCCGGCCCGGGCCTGAAGGTGCCCATGCCACCCACGGTGAAACTGCATTCGTCATACGCACCGATCCTTCCGCCGCCCGCACGGAAGACGGCATCGCGAACGGCATCGGCATGATCGATGGGCACGAAGACCACGAGCTTGCGGAGCTGCGTGGGCTTGGGGTCGAGTACACGCAGATCCTTCAGCCCCAAGCGCGCGGCGATCTCCGCATTCACCCCGGAACTGACATTGTCCAGATTGGTGTGGATGGCGTAGAGTGCGATACCGTGCTTGATGGCCGCCAGGATCGTGCGTTCCACGTAGCCTTTGCCGGATAGGCTCTTCAGCCCGCGGAAAATGACGGGATGGTGACTGATGATGAGTCCGCAGCCCAGGCGCGCCGCCTCTTCCACCACGGTTTCGGTGCAATCCAGACACACCAAGGCGGAGGACACCTCGGCCTCAGGATCGCCCACTTGGAGTCCGCTATTGTCGTAATCCTCTTGGAGAGAACGCGGCGCCCAGGCTTCGAGGGCGGCGGTGAGGTCTTTGATGCGCATCTTTCGCCTTGAATGATCGTTCCCGCAAAGTACGCGATGCTGCTCCGAAGGATCCTTTTCTGGCCCTTCACCGTGTTCTACGGTGCGATCCTTCACCTCCGCCATGGCCTGTACGATCTGGGCCTCCTGAAGAGCACGCGACCCACCCTTCCCACTATCGCGATCGGCAATCTCGCACTGGGTGGGACCGGAAAGACACCCATGATGGAACTGGTATTGCGCACGCTTGAGGGCACAGCACCGCTCGCCACCCTGAGCCGAGGCTATGGACGCAAGACCACTTCCATCCATGAAGTGCGCATGGAAGATCCGGCCGAGCGAAGCGGTGACGAGCCCTTGCAGGTGAGAACGAATTTCCCAGCGGTCCGCGTGTTCGTCGGTGCGGACAGAGTGAAGGCCATTGAGCGGATACGGCGCGAAGTACCTGAAGTGAAGGCGATAGTGCTTGATGATGCACTTCAGCATCGCCGCTTGAACGCTGGGTTCAACATCCTGCTGACCACCGCCCAGCGGCCCTATTGCGACGATGCATTGATCCCTGCTGGGAGCTTGCGCGACGTGCGATCACGGGCGAAGTCCGCACAAGTGGTGGTGGTGACGAAGTGTATAGGTGCACCATCAGGCCCGGAACAGGAAGAATGGAGGAAGCGGCTGAGCCTGCGGGCGGGGCAGCATTTGTTCTTCGCGGGGATCGAATACAACGAACCCCGAACGATCAGTGGTCAGCCGTACACTGCCGTCCTCGGACAAGCGTCCAGTGCGCTGATCTTCACGGGCATGGTGCAACCGGAACCCTTCGTGATGCATGTGCGATCCCTTTTCGGCACCATCGAACACATCGCCTTCCCCGACCATCATGCCTTCACCGCGGCGGACCTGCGGCGGTTGGCGGACGTTTTTGGTAGCTTCGCGGCCGGTCCGAAAACCCTGATCACCACGGAGAAAGACGCCGCAAGGCTTCGGTCTCTGATCCCTGGAAGTCCGCTCGAAGGGCTACCCTTGGCGGTGA
>JAEUTB010000034.1 GCA_016787995.1 Flavobacteriales bacterium
ATGTCCAACTTGATATCGATCGTGTAGGCGTAGCACAGATCGCGCGTCAGGTGCGACAGGTAGCTGTTCACGTCGATGTTGGCGAGGTCCTTGCTCAGATAGGTCTGTTCGTGTACCAGGGCCATGGCGCTCACACGGTTCACGCACTCGTTGAAGAGTTCGGCCGTGTGCGGGTCCTTCACCTGATCCATCTGGAAACGGATCAAACTCTTCACGATCTGGAGGTTGTTCTTCACCCGGTGGTGGATCTCCTTCAACATCACCTCCTTCTCTTCCTTGCTCAGCATGGTTTCGCGGAGCTCGCGGTTGGTCTTCTCCAGGTTCTGCTTGGCCACGTCGAGTTGCTCCGACCGCAAGCGGCTTTGCACAAGCAATCGGTTGCTCACGCCCACGAGCCACGCAAAGACCACGGCGAGCAGACAGGCCGCGAGGAGTAGGAGTTGTGCTTCGTCCCACCGGTCGGAAAGGGTGGCCGTGTGCGTGCCCAGCCCCTGTTCGTGCACGCGCCGTGTGGTGCGGTCGATGGCCGATTGGGCGCGCTGCATGATGAACTCGAACACCACTTCGTTCGGTCGGTGGTCGGTCCATGAACCCTGGTGGGCCATGGCATTGGCATGGAGCGAATCGGCCTGGTGCAACAGCCCTTGTAGGACCCCGGGCAGTTCCGCCATACCCGGTGCATCGGCGTTGCGATCGCCGATGCCATCGATCGAGGCGCTCACCTTCTGAAGCTCTTCGGGCCATTGGTAATGGCGCGTGCCCACATCCATGCGATGGGTAAGGGCGAGCTGATCCAACGAACCGCTGAGCTGGCTGAGGTCATCGAGAAGACGGACCTCGTGCGAGATCTTGTGCTGGAGTTGTCGCGATCGGGAGATGAGCGTAAGCCCATACACGATGAACACGGCAACGAGCAGGCCGGCCACCGTGGGCCAGGACCGGAGGTATTTCCACTTCAAGAGGTGCATCACGGAACCCGTTGAACGCGTTCCGGCCGGTCCAGGTTGCGTCCATCAGGGCTCCACCTTCGCCCGCATCCGCGCTTCAAAGGTTTGAAGCAGGCCCGCGAGGTGCGCACTAGCCGCTTCCCGCAGCTCGCGGTGCAGCCGCACCACGTTGGTACGCCCCATGCCACCAGCGCGGTGCGCATCCTCATCGTGGCGCATCAGCTGCTTCAGGTGGATGCCCCCGCGTGTGGTGTTGCGGTTGCCGGTATGGGTCAGTTCCGTGATGGTGATGCGGCATTCCCCAGGGCCCACCTGTACGGTCACGGTGTAGCTCACCGTCCCGGTGGTCTCTTCGCGTCCGGTGAGCATCGCCGAGCGGAAGTTCATGCGTGCCGTGCCTTTCAGTGTCCCGGCCGTACGGTCGGTGATCAAGAGCTTTCCTCCCGGTTCCTTGCCGAAGGTCCAGGTCCAGGCTTCCATGGCGGCATCATGCAGCTGCACGGCGTTCATCGGAAGGTTCACCGACCGGGCGAAGGACAAGGCCGTGCTGGGGCCCGCGTCCGACGCTTGCGCACGCACCGACCCCGAAAGGAGCAGGGCGAGGATGGGGAACAGGAGGCGCATCGGTCGCAAGATAGCGGTGGTGGGTTCGATCAGCGGGCTACATTTGCCCCTCATTCATGATCCATGCCAACTGTTAATGCGGGCAACCAAGCCCTGAAAGTGGGGGTATTCTACGATGGTAGCTACTACACCCATGTGAGCAACTACTACAACTACGTGCATTCCCACCGCCGTCGTATCCACATCGGTGGCCTGCACGATTATGTGAAGCACATGGTGGCCGAGCGCGAGGGGACCAAGCCCAACCTCTGCCACATCATCGACGCCCACTTCTTCCGCGGCCGTTTCAGCGCGCGCGAGGCCAACGAGAAGGCCAACCAGCTGTACCACGATCGTGTGTTCGACGATGTGCTCATGTACAACAACGTCCAGACCCATTATCTGCCGTTGAAGGACATGATGGGTCGTAAGAAGGAGAAGGGCATCGATGTGTTGATGGCGCTGGAGACCTATGAGCTCTGCATGCTGAAGCGCTACGACGTGGTGGTGCTCGTGGCCTCCGATGGCGACCATGTGCCCTTGGTGCGCAAGCTGCATGCCCTGGGCTGCAAGACCATGTTGCTCGGGTGGGACTTCGAGTTCACCGATGCCGAGACCGGCGAACAGCAGTACACCCGCACCAGCACCGACCTCTGGAACGAGGTGACCTACCCCTTGCCCATGCATGATCTCATCGACGAGGGGTTGAAGGATGACGACGAGCTGATCCGCGACTTCTTCGTGATGCGCGATGATCGTCCGCGCGACATGGATGAGCTGCCGATGGACCTCGACCCGGAATCGCGCCACCAGAGCTCGGTGATGAGCCTGATGAACGGCTATGGGTTCATCCGATTCCCGGACAATAACCTCTTCTTCCTGCGCGAGGATCTGATCGACGTCGAGTTCGGCGACCTCCACGTGGGGGATATGCTGGAGTTCAACGTGGCGGTGAACTCTCGCGGCCAGCGGGTGGCCAAGCACATCAAACGCGCCGACGGTAGCGGCGCTAACTGATCGGGACCGGTAGGCGCAGGGTGAAGGTGCATCCATGCCCTTCACCCGCGCTGGCGGCGGTGAGTGTTCCACCGTTCGCGTGCACGTTAGCGCGCATGCGGGCCAACGAGCCGCGCCCCTGAGATTCACCACCAGTGGGTCTGCTTCCCAACCAGGCGAAGCGGACGAACACCTGTTCGAGGTCCGCTGCGGATAGGCCGACCCCCTGATCCACTACGGTGAGTTCAGCCCAGCCTTCACAGGTGCGTGAACGCAGGGCGATGGTGGTACCCGCAGGCGAGAATTTCGAGGCGTTGGAGAGCAAGGCATCCAGCACGTCGCCGATGAGTCGCGGGTCCGCATGCACCAGCATCGGATCGGCCAGGTCGAGTTCCAGTTGTTGGGTTTTGCGCTCGAAACGGAACCGCAGCAGGTCCAGGCGCTCGCGTACAAGTGTTCCAAGGTCGAACGAACGAAGGTCCGCAACGGTGCCCCCGCGCTGTACGTCGAGGTCGTCCATGAGGCGTTCCACCTCGCGCAGGGCCTTGAAGTATTGCTGTTCGCCGTAGTCCACCAACTCAGCCCGTTCGTCGGCCGAGTCGGGGTCCTTCAATCGTTCCAGGACCTGGTGCAGCCCGATGAGACGATTGCGCAGGTCGTGGGAGAAGGTATGAAGGCGGTCGGCCTGTTCGGCACTGGCTTTCATGACGGCGCATTGGCCGACCGTGCGAAGCGATGGAGCACATCCTCCAGGCTGTCGGCGTTGATGGGCTTGCTCAGGTAGGTGCAGTCCTTCAGCTGTCCGATGGCGGCGATCACCTCGGGCTTCGTGCTGGCGGTGAGGAACAGCACGGGGATGGGGTTGCGGGCATGGATCTCCTGGGCCAGTTCAAGACCGTTCTTGGTGCCTTTCAGGTAGATGTCCATGATGATGAGGTCAGGCTTTTCCTGTTCAAGCAGGGCTTCAGCATCCTCGGAGCTGCGTGCGGTACCGATCACCTCGAAGCCCATGCGCTCCAATTGGAGGCGGTAGCCGAAAGAGATGATGGTCTCGTCTTCAATGATCAGGATCTTCTTCATGGGAGAGGGAGCAGATAGGGAATAGCCTTTCAGAGTGCGCGGATCCGTTCGTGGTCGCGTACGACGCGTTCGAAACTGTCCACGGTGAGCGCTTTTTCGATGTATCCGATCACGGAACGGAAGGAGAGGGCCTTCTCCAGATCGGCGGGTCGGTTGCTACTGCTGAACATCACCACGCTGGTGCATCCGTTCGGAAGCAGCCCTTCATTCTCGCACATCGCCAGCAGATCGAAGCCGGTGTGTTTGGGCATGTTGATGTCCACGAACATCAGGTCGGGCTTGTCACCGTCCGCGCGGAGGTAGTCGATAGCCTCGTCGGCGGAGGTGAACGTGGTGAGACGGCCTTTGTATCCCGCTTTCTTCAGGACCAGTTTGGTCACGAAGTTGCAATCGTCCTCATCGTCCACGAGAAGGATGTGGTGCACCGCGGTAAGGACGTCTGAGATGGCTGTCATGGGTCGCACCGTTCAACGGTGGACCGACCATAAGGTTTCACCGCAGCTCGCGGTCCAGCTTCACGATGTTCTCCGGTGATCCGGAGAGGTAGAGCAGGTCGTCGGTGAGGATCCGTT
>JAEUTB010000063.1 GCA_016787995.1 Flavobacteriales bacterium
CTTGGGCACTACCATAACCTGCGCGGGGTGGAGGGCCAGAAATCGTCTCGGGTGGGTCTTTATGCGTTCACCGGCATCACCGGTTTCTACTTCGATCCGAAAGCGCAGTTCGAGAACACCTGGGTGCGCCTGAAGCCGTTGGGCACCGAAGGCCAAGGCCTGCCGGGCGGGCCCGAAGAGTATTCGAATTTCGCGTTGGGCATCCCCTTCGGCGTGGGCATCCGCAAGGCCCTCTCGAAGAACCTGAGCTTCGGTCTGGAGATGCAGTACACCAAGACCTTCACCGACTACATCGATGATGTGAGCACGGAGTACTACGACAACGATGCGATCCTGGCCCTGCGCGGCGAACAAGCGGCCTTCCTGGCCAACCCCAGCTTGCGTTTACCCCAAGTACTGCGTGAGAGCGGCGACCCCACCACCACGGGCCAGCAACGCGGCGACCCCACCGACCTGGATGCCTACTTGTTCATGAAGTTCCAGGTGCATTACAAGCTGACGAAGTACAAGAGCAGCGGCAAGAAGTACCGCACACGCATCCGCCGCCAGAAGATCGTGTTCTGATCGTGGCGGTGATCCTTTTGAAGAGCCTTGCTGAAGAGCAGGGCTCTTTTCTTTTGGCGGTGCCCGATACGTCCGGCTCGCAGCCACGACAGTATTGGTTCTTTGTTGGGGCTGGTCAGCCGGATCATCCGACAAGGACTATGTGCGACCCGCGAACAGAAGGGGTAGCCACAGGCTACTGTGCCTCTGTTCTCGACGAGCGTAGGCTGCGCCTACGCTCAGAGCTTGCCGCGCACGCTACGGCCAGATGGGGGACAGCAGGCCCCGAAACACCTTAGTAGTTGTTCACGCGCACAAGCTTCTCCGTTACCACTCCATTCTTCGTCTTCATGAAGAACAACGTCACGATAGAGGCCCCACCTTCTTGCAATCCATCAATGCGATACCACCGGTCGGGAAGAATCTCCCAGGTGAACGTATCAAATTCCTCTTTGTTTCTGGATTTCCACCACTTATAGCCCTTTGCGGGCTGATGGAAGTCTATATACGGGACACCATTCAACCAGTAGCTGTCGAAGAGTTCAAGGTCAAGACATTCGTAAAAGAAGATCTGGCTCGAATCCATGGCTGCCGGATCAGCGGATGGAGCCATTCCCTTTTCGTGCGGATGTAACAGAGAGACCTGGATCCCGTTGGCCAAATTGCATGCCTCAGGATCATTTGTCGTAAGAACGAACTCATCACTGAGCGCGTAAGAACAGCGGTTGATGATCCCTGGTATGCAAGCTGCGTTCAACAGCGCACACACCAAGGGAATCAGCTTCAGTGTATTCATGGTTCGTTCAGAAAGACATTTTACTCTTACGTCGACCATGACGCCCCGCCCATCCAGAGATCTTTTCGCTGAGCTTTTTCATCGTGATACTTCCCCACTTTTCAAAGGTCTTGAGCCCTCTTTGGGTGGCTTTCTCCATAGCAACTCCCTTGAAGACACCCAATGCGGCTCCAGCGCTGAATATAGCCTCGCAACTCGGTGGTTTGCCTGTGTAGGGGCCATTGAAGTCAGGGTTGCTGGCGAGGTTCAAGTAGAGCTCAAGTCCAACCATGAATTGCTTATCAGCTTCTAGCGTGCGCTCATCCCGGACCCAGCCATGTGGCGCTGGATATCCTTCAGAGAAGGCAGCATACTGTATATCGTGGGTCTTGGCAAGGGTATCCACCATGTCGATGGGTGGTTTGTCGAAATCGTAATAGGCATTAGAGGCGGAAATACTTGGCGGATTATGACCTGGTATGGGTCCTGTGCGGTAGATACCCTCTGCACCATAGAAGACGCCGTGGAGGGTCAGACCTACTTTATTTTCGAACCTCTTCCTGATCTTCCCTTCATCGAGATCGTGGTACACGTACTCCACTCCCCGTCCAAGTGGTCCGAACGACTTCGAATATTCCTTGTAGAACTTCGAAGCGGGCATGCCGTGGATGCCTAGTATGGCTGCATCGGATAGCCCTGTGTAGTCAACCGTTTCCATCAAGGTTCGGGTGCCGTTCTGGATCTTAACGTGTATGCTGTAATACTCCAAACCTTCCATGTCCACCCCGTCGATGGATCGGTTCTCACTGAATACATAGGGAGCAATCGCGGAGTACTTGTTGGCGATGGGATCGATGCTCATGAACCTTCCAATACGGCTGTCCTGCTGCCGATACTCGAATACGTAACTGCTTCCTTCCACGTCGTGGATCTCATTGTCCTTTGGCTGCCCGTGGAAGCCGTATTCATAGCCAGCACCCGGCACATTCCGCTTCGGCATCGGGCTCCCGAAGGGTTCATAGTCCTGTACAGCCTTCATCGCCGGTCGAAGTTAAACGAAGAAGCCCCTCCACCGCTCAGGTGGAAGGGCTTCGCAGTTCCGTGTCGTTCCGGATCAGAGTCCCAAGCTGTCCTTGCAGTTGCGGAACTCCAGGTCCTTCAGGGCCTTCTCGCGCAGGCTGCCGTCCTTCTGGATGGCGAGGCCCAAGCTGCTGGCCGCGCCGGCGCAGTTGTTCTGGCGTGCGGCGATGATGGCGGCGAGGTAGTGCCCGGTGGCGGTGTCCTTGTCGGTGGCGCCATCGAGGATGCTCTGCGCGCCGGCGGCGTCACCACCGAGCAACTTGGCCAGGGCGGCGTTCACGCTCTTGGTGCTGCCGAAGTTGCTGCTGGCGCTGCTGTAGTTGCCGTTCTGGATGTCGATGATGCCTTGGTTGTACTTCACC
>JAEUTB010000157.1 GCA_016787995.1 Flavobacteriales bacterium
CTGCACGTAGTTGTACTGCACACTGAACTCCGCTCCGGCCGGATTCATGCGCTGCAATTTGGTGAGCTCCTTGTCGAAGATCTCCCCCACCTTCTTGCTCCACTTCTTCCGCGCGGCCTTCAAGCGCATCTCCTCGATCTCCTGCTCGATGGGGTTGCCACCCAGTTCGTCCTGGATGGTCTTCATCTGCTGGTGCAGGAAATACTCGCGCTGTTGACGATCCACCTCGGTGCGCACCTTGCTTTGGATCTCGTTCTTCATCTGCAGCATCTGCAGCTCCTTGGTCAGATGCGCCAGCAACAAGGATGCACGTTCGCGCAGGTCGGCCACCTCGAGCATCTTCTGCTTCTCGGCCACCTCGGCGTTCATGTTGCTGCTGATGAAGTTGACCAGGAAGCTCGGGCTGTCGATGTTCTTCAGCGCGAACTGGGCTTCCGTAGGGATATGCGGACTGTGCTTGATGATGTCCGTGGCGAGGTCCTTCAATGAACTCACCAAGGCGTGAAAGCTCTTGTCGTCCTTCGCGGGGCGGATCTCCTCGAACTCCTTCACCCGCGCGGTGAAATAGGGATCCAACTTCACCATCTCCATCACCTCGAAGCGTTTCTTGCCCTGAATGATGGCGGTGGTGCTGCCATCGGGCATGCGCAACATGCGGATGATGGTGGCGATGGTGCCGATCTTGTTCAGGTCCTCGGCACGCGGCTCTTCGATCTGGCCATCCTTCTGGCTCACCACCCCGAGCGTCTTGTTGCCGCGGTACACATCCTGGATCAACCGGATGCTGCGATCACGACCCACGGTGATGGGGATGACCACGCCCGGGAAAAGCACGGTGTTGCGCAAGGGCAGAATGGGCAGCTCGGGCGGGGTGGTCTCCGCGTTCATCTGCTCCTCATCCTCCGCGGTGATCAACGGGATCAGTTCGGTCTCGTTCTCAAGCACTTCGGAGCTGAAAAGCGGATTGGCAGTATTTCGGATGTCGCTCATGGACAGCTTGTCAGGTGTAAAGATACCTCCTCACCAAGTCCTAAGAAAGACGTGGTTTTCAACAAGGGGTGGCCCTCATGTTCAAGCTTCGTGCCGGGGCCAGAAGGGGTGACAGATGGGCAGTCGGCGATGAGGATGGTCATCGTCCTCCTCATCGCTTCGCCAGGCCGTGCATCACGAGACCCTCGAAGACCGGATGTCGACTAAGCGCGGGATGCGGCGAGGTGGCGGAGCACGGTCTCCTCCACTGCGTTGAGATGCACATGCCGCCGCTCCATCACCTTGCGCGCAGTGCCTAGCGCTCGCTCGATGTCGTACGTCTCGAAGCCATCCGCGCCACCCCAAGAGAAACCTGGAATGTGCTTGGGCGGGAAACCACCACCGAACACGTTGGCAGCCACGCCCACTACCGTGCCTGTGTTGAACATGGTGTTGATGCCGCTCTTGCTATGATCGCCCATGAGCAGGCCACAGAATTGCAAGCCGGTGTCGATCATCGCACGCTCGGCTCCGCTCCACACCTGCACATTGCCGTAGGTGTTCTTCAGGTTGCTCGTGTTGGTATCGGCACCGAGGTTGCACCACTCACCGAGCACGCTATTCCCGAGAAATCCATCGTGGCCTTTATTGCTGTAGCCGAGGATCACGCTGTTGCTGACCTCGCCGCCCACCCGGCATTCCGGACCGAAGGCCGAGGGACCATAGATCTTGGCGCCCATCTTCACCTGCGCATGATCGCCGATCACGATGGGACCGCGCAGCATGCAGCCTTCCATCACCTCCGCCCCCTTGCCGATGTAGATGGGACCGTTCTTGGTGTTGAGGATGCTCGCTTCCACCACCGCGCCCTCTTCCAGGAAGATCAGGTTCGGATCACCGATCACGGTATTGGTGCCTTCGATGCGCTGCGAACGACGGCCGTCGGTGAGCAATTTGAAGTCGTGCGCGATCGCCTTGCCACACAGCTGGAAGAGGTGCCAAGGTCGCGTGAAGCGGATCACCTCACCGGTGAAGGCCACCAGCCGGAGGTAGGCCGGTGGTGCGGACCAGTCGGCTATTGCCGGATGGCCTTTGCCCTCGGATCCGAAGGCCAGTGCCCTACCTTCGTGGACCAGGACCTCACCCGGCCGAAGATCCATGACGGCCCCAACGAGTTCATCGGTCGGGAACAGGGATCCATCCACTTCCCAATTGGCCGTCTCCACGGGGATCGGGAATGCAGCAGCGAGATAGGCTTCCGTCCGATGGCCTACCGGCAGACCGCTGCGTACGTACCACCCTTCGCTGAGGCGCAGGATGCCCGGCCGTAGTTGCCCCACTGGACGCGTGTAGGTGAGCGGCAGCAAATGGCTATGGTGACCGGCGTCTGATAGGATGATGGACATGCCTGCGAAGGTAGGATGGTCAGGTGGCGGGCAGCCAAGCGCGTTGCACTTCGGTGAACGCCTTGAAGGCAAGGAAGCGCTGCTCGCGGGCCTTCACTTCCAACAAAGCCACGTTCTCGTAGGTACCCCAGAACACATCAGGCTCGAAGGTGGAGGAAGCGATACCCGACCGTTGCACACGCTCCATCGCTCGGATCTGGTCCTTGTGCTCCTCTGGATCCAGGATCGTCGCTGGGTCCTGCTCCTTCAAGAAGCCCTGCAACAAGTGGTACATCGATCCGGCCTCGGCACCTAGAGCGCTCCACTCCTGCTGATCGAAGCGTGGCTTGGCGGTGGCCATGGCATGCACCTTCTGCCCTTGTATCAAGACCTTCACGGCTTGGTCATGCACTGCGACCATACGCAGATAACCGTCCACCGCATCGGCATAGGTTCGGCTCTCGCCAGCCACCTGCGCCGCACGGGCAGCCGCGATCTGGGTTCGCCGATCATTCTCCTCGGCCCACCCTTCCTCCTTTGACAGCTCTTCTTCCAAGCGGCGCGCGTATTCCTTGGCATCGGACTTCGGGTGCTTCACACCGTCCAACTCGAACGTGTCGGCGTCCACTTGCCCGTCGCGTATGGCCCGAAGCAATTCCACATCGGTGCGCAGCCGTGCGATGGCGGCATGACGTTGGGCCACTTCGGGCGTGTAGAAGGTGTGGAGATCAGGTACCGCATCCGCGCTCATCGCTTCCAGTTCGGCCAGCGGCAGCACCTTGGGCATGCGGCCATCGAACACCCCGTGGAACCGGTCGTCCAGTTTGTATCGTTGCGCACGTTCCTGCAGCGTGGCAACATGTTCCTGTGGGCTGATGGAACCGGTGGCCTTGGCAGACCCAGGTGCTCGTTCGTACAACAAGGCCGACATGCGTTCGCGCAAGCGGTCCGCATCCTTGAACAAGGTCCAGGCGGGTCTTTCATCGCCACGGACTTCAAGACCGATCCCGGCCACCTTGGCCTCGCGATCCGCCAAGGAGGGATGCGAGGCCCACTGGTCGCGCACCACCAGTCGTGGCTGCTCGATGACCCGTTCGCGCCGGATATCATCGAACACCCGCTCAGCGGGCACGCTCAACGGCAAGCCGCGGTGAAAGCCCACTTGCGCACTGTGGATGGCGTAGATATCCCGGGCCTTCTGTCCCTTGTTCATCCAGCCATCCAGCTCGTTGAGGGCTCCGTCCCAGGCCATACCCGCATACTCCGCTTTGTACAATGCACTGATCAACTGCGGTCCACCCTCCGCCACAGCCGCCAGGGCATCGGCATGGAATTCCATCTGGCGGCTTAGCGAATAGTACTTGCGATTGATGCGTTGATAAGCGGAAACAAGCACACGGCGCACGCCTTGCACGATGTGGAACGTAGGCACCGCGAACCAGCCGAAAACCCCACCCGCCTCGGCCCATCCCTCAAGGGTCCGATCCCAACGGTCGCGATGTTGCACCAGATCGAAGATGGCTTTGTTCACGGTGTACACATAACTGCCGAGCTTCATGCTGCGCTGCGAGAAATGGCCGAACTCGTGCGCGAGGACCGCGCGGAGTTCTCCCACGTTCAACGTGTTCACCAGACCCAGTCCGATGTTCAAGTCCTTGCGCACTGGAAGTATCATGCTCCAGAACGTACTGGTGTAGCTCACGGAGGCGTTCACGTCGGGGATCAGCCGCACGCGTGCAGGGCGCGGTGCCTGGAGCTCATCGGCCAGCTTCTCCACCAAGGTGATGATCTCCGGCTCGTCCTTCGCGCGCACTTCGATGGCGATGGGTTGTTCTGCGCGTGAGCGCATGAAGATGAACTTCACCATGAAGATGCACACCATGACGCCCAGGAATGCGATGCCACCACCGATGGCCAGGGTGATGAAGGATGGATGCACCATGACGATGGCGATACCCGCGAAGACGGTGGCGGCCAGCAGGGCCAGCGCACCGACCATGAGCAGCAGGTAGAGCATCCCGAAGCCGATAATGGCACCCAGAACGTCCTTCACCTCCTTCCTGAACGCAGGCGTGATCAGTTCGTCGGGATGGGTCGGCTTCATGCCGTGAAATTGGCAAGCCGCTACGGAAGTTGCAACCCGGTAGAACGCTCGATGGCCTTGCGACGCGAGATCAGATCCCGAAGAACCCGGCGATCCAATACGCGATGGAAGCCAGCACGGCGCTGACCGGTATCGTGAGCACCCAGGCCCACAACAAGCGCACCGTAACCCCCCAACGTACAGCACTGAGGCGCTTGGTAGCACCCACACCGATGATGGCACCCGTGATGGTGTGCGTGGTGCTCACCGGAATGCCCATCTGTTCGGTCATGTACAGGGTCATGGCACCTGCACTTTCGGCGCACACCCCTTCCAACGGGGTCACCTTGGTGATGCGCGAGCCCATGGTCTTCACGATCTTCCAACCACCACTGAGGGTACCCAGCCCGATGGCCGTGTAGCACGCAAGAGGTACCCAATTCGGCATATCGTCGAGGCTTTCTTTTTGCCCGCTGGCCACCATGGCCACCATGATGATGCCCATCACCTTTTGCGCATCGTTGCCACCGTGCCCGATGCTGAAGGCAGCGGAACTGAGCAACTGCATCCGCTTGTAGAGGTTCGCCGTTCGCAACGCACTGGGCTGGTTCCGTGTGAGGTCCCAGGCATAGACGATCATGAAGACCAACGAGAACACCGCCATGGCGATGCGCAGGTCGTTGTTCTTGAGCACGAAGATGCAGGTGATGGCCGTGGCCACGGCGATGATGGCCAGCCGCAACCACAACCGCTGGATCAGGGTGACCAGGGTGATGAAGACACTGATCAAGAGACCGACCAAAGGGGCGAGGAAGATGAACAGGGCGATGATGCCGATCTTCTCCAGATTGATGCTCTCGATATTGAATCCGGCACCGGCCAGCGCAGCACCCGCGAACCCTCCGATGAGGGTGTGCGAGGAACTGCTGGGGATGCCGTACCACCACGTGAGAAGATTCCATGCGATGGCCGCGATCAACCCGGCCAGCACGACACGGAGCGTGATGAACTCCTCGTGTACGGTCTTGGCCACCGTGTTCGCCACATGGTGATCACTGAAGATGAAGTAGGCGATGAAGTTGAAGGCCGCAGCCCAGATCACGGCTTGCACCGGCGTGAGCACCTTGGTGCTGACGATGGTGGCGATGGAGTTGGCCGCGTCGTGGAAGCCATTGATGTAATCGAACACCAAGGCCAGGATGATGATGACGATGAGCAGCGTCATGCCCTCAGGCGTACTTCAGCATGATGGACTCGATCACATTGCCCACATCCTCGCACTTGTCGGTGGCGAGCTCCAGCGTGGAGTAGATGTCGCGCATGCGAATGAGCTGGATGGGATCCTTCTCGTTGGCGAAGAGGCGTTGGATCGCCTTGTCGTACACTTCATCCGCCTGGTTCTCCATGCTGTTGATGCGCACCACGAATTCGTTGTTGTTCCCGCTCTTGTGCATGGTGCGAAGGCCTTGAACGGCCAACTGCACGATGCCGGCCCCTTCATGGACCAAGCGCGCCAGCTCACGGCAGGTCTCGTCGGGCGTCTTGATCCCGAAGAGCTCGAGGTTCTTCGCTGCAGCGAGGATGAAGTCGGCCACATCATCCAAGCTGGTCGCCAGCTGGTGGATGTCCTCGCGATCGATCGGGGTGATGAAGTTGCGGGCGAGGTCGGTGAAGATGGTGTGGGTGAGGTCGTCGTTGGCATGCTCGGCGATCTCCAAGCGCTCCAGCAAGGCCACCCGCTGCGAACCCGGCTCCGTGGCCATGATGGCGATCAGGTCCTCCGACATCTTCAACACGTTCGCGGCGCTGGCCTCGAAATGGAAGAAGAACACGCGATCGCGCGGTTTGAAGAGGTTCAGCAAGTTGTCCAGTGCCATGGGGTTCTTTTTCGCGGGCCAAATGTACCCGGCGGTTCCAAAGGGCAATGTAGGGAC
>JAEUTB010000141.1 GCA_016787995.1 Flavobacteriales bacterium
CCTCATTCGAGCGATCCTGAACCAGGAGAACCAGTTCAGCAAGGGTGTGCGGGCACTACCGGAGGCGATGTCCCAAGCGCGAGGCGAGTACATCGCCATCTGCGAAGGTGACGACTATTGGACCGATCCTTTGAAGCTCCAGAAGCAGGTCGACTTCATGGAGTCCAATCCGGACCATACCGGTTGCTTTCATAGAGCGCACAAACTCACGGATGGGGTGGCAGAACTCTTCCCGATCCCCGATGACATCGACCCGATGGATGTCCGTTTCGATGATCTGTTGCGCACCTACAACTTCGTGATAACGGCCAGCGTATTGATCAGGAGCTCCGTTCTGCCGCTTCCAAAGTGGTACAAGCGTGTGCCTTTTGGTGATATGGCGATCTATGCAGTAGTGGGTTCGAAGGGTCGCATGGCCATGCTGCCAGATAGCATGGCAGTGTGGCGCGTCACCGGCCGGGGTGCATGGACCAGCCTGAACAAGGCGCAACAGGACCGGAACTTTCTCCGGTTCTTGCGGGGGGCTCGGCCCTATCTCTCTATCACTCAGCAAGCACTTGTGGACCGTAAGCGGAGGATGATCCTGGATCGCGAGGCCACCGAACGATTCCCTTCCAACCATCGGTTGAAGCGGATCCACCTCACTTGGCTTCAACTACGCGAGTCATGGAAGGGCGCTGTTGAGCGCTTTCATTCCACATAGCCGGGCTGCACGGCTGCTTCAGGCTTCGATCTTGGAACAGGAGACATGCTACATTTGGCCGTGTCGCGGGGAAGCTGCCCGGGGCAAGGCCAAGCATGTCCCAGGTTTCCGTAGTCATCTGCACCCATAACCCGCGCCAGGATCACCTGGAAAGGACCCTGGCCAGCCTGAAGAAGCAGGGCCTTCCGCAAGAGTTTTGGGAACTCCTCGTGGTGGACAATGCGAGCTCTACACCGGTGGCCGGCCTGCATGATCTAGCGTGGCATGCGAATGCGCGGCATGTGGTGGAACCGAAGTTGGGTCTCACGATGGCCCGCATCCGAGGGATCGCTGAGACCGCCTCCGAGGTCATCCTCTTCGTGGATGATGACAACGTGCTGGCTCCGAACTATCTCTCGACAGTGCTGGAGATCATGCGGCGAGAACCACAGCTGGGCGTGATCGGTGCGGGTCGCTTGGAACCCGAGTTCGAGGAGACACCCGACCCGGAATTGATGCCCTACATGCCCATGCTGGCTCTCCGAACGGTGCCAGTTTCTCGCTGGTCGAACGATCCTGAGGACAAGATCATTCCTTGGGGTGCGGGCATGGCTGTTACACGTGCTGTTGCGGAGCAATACCGACGCATGATCCTCGCGGATCCACTGAAACAGCGATTGGACCGCGCTGGCAATACACTGAATTCCTGCGGCGACGATGAGTTCTCGTGGGTAGCCTGCGAAATGGGGTCGGGCAAAGGCTTGTTCACGGAACTACAGGTCACCCACTTGATCGGACGCGCACGTCTCCAACGAGAGTATTTGCTTCGTTTGGCCGAGGGGCATGCGTTCTCTCGCGCATTCCTCGTTCACCTTCACGGGGGCGTGGTGCATCGTGCACAGGCTCCACCATCCCTCACGAAATTCCTGGGTCGTTTGGCACGCTTGAGGCTCAGTGAGGCCATGTACGAAGGCGAGCGTTGGGCAAGGTATCGCTCCCTGACCGAGGTCGAGCGTGCCTTCGGTTCCGCGAAGCTTGCAGGGATCGAACGCTTCTTCCATACCATTCAGGGTTGATCTCAACGGGCTTTTCTCCTCGTTCAGCATATCAGGCCGGCCAAGGTTCGCGAAAGTGCCTTGGCTATTTTCGATCCCGTTTGATCGGGAGATCTTTGTTGGACCACATTTAGTTTACGCAGCCCTTTTCTTCTCACGCTTTCTAGCCCCGAAGTTGAAGGATGGTGATTCGCTCCTTTGGTGGAGGGCCTGCAAGACCGAGGAGATGATGACCAATTCTGTCTAATGGGCTAAATGTAGTAGCCCCCTTCGATGGCACACTGCTGCAAGGGCTAATGGATGAGGCGGATACCATGGCATATCCCCGTCTAACTTCCCCATCTTTGCAGTCCTTGAGCCAAGTAACGACGATGCCGGAGCGCCCGCTGTTCAGTGTGATCATGCCAGCTTATCGGATGGGGGCCTACATCGGGACTGCCTTGCGTTCAGTAGCAGCACAATCCTACTCTGGATGGGAGGTGTTGGTAGTGGACGATCACGCGCCGGACGATGGTACGGCTCGGATCGTGCAGGAGTTCGCTTTGTCGCACCCCAAAGCTCGGGTGGAATTCATCCGGCATACGCAGAATCAAGGCGTGAGTGCCGCGCGCAATACGGCGATGGCCGCGGCCAAAGGGCGGTACCTCGCTTTCCTCGATCCGGACGATGTTTGGGCACCTTGGCATCTGGAACGCACGTGGAAGAGATTCGCCGAAAACCCGGGTACCCAGGTGGTCACGGGCCCGGTCGTCCGTTTCCAGGATCCTCCCGCTAAGGTGTTCCGGAAGGAGCTCGTATTGCCCGATTGGAAGGTGGAGCATTTTCCGCACTCCTTGGCCATCCACAATTTCCTCCAACCATCAGCCACCGTGGTGTTGCGCGATGTGATCGACGAGGTCGGAGGATTCACGACCGATCCATTGCTGCAGCACATCGAGGACTATGAGCTTTGGGTGCGCCTGGCCAAAGCTGGTAAACAGTTCGCCTTTCATCGTGAGCCTACATCGGGGTACCGGAAGCATGCTGAAGCCGCCTCCGCGCATTTGGAGCGAATGACGATCTTGGATCATCGCTTACGGGAATTGCACAAGGGCTTCTTTCAAGCTGGACAGGCGCGTATGATCTGGCTTGCCTTCGACCGTCTCGATCAGCAGCGGTCTGGTGGTATGATCCACCTTTTCCGAAACATCAAAGCCCGCTTCAATAAGCCCAAGTATGATTGGCTGGACCGCTGATGGCTGCGAAGGTCTCCATAGTCGTTACATGCTTCGATCTGGGAGCCTATCTCCAGGAAGCCCTGGAAAGCGTGCCCGTTGAGATGCCACAGGGTCGTGTCGAGATCGTGGTCGTGGATGATGGGTCTACCGACCCCTTGACCCGAACGGTCATTGACGGATTGGACCGGTCACGTTACACGGTCCTTATCCAAAAGAACGCGGGCCTGGGAAAAGCGCGCAACAATGGGATAGCGCGTTCTTCCGGCGAGTACATCATACCGCTCGATGCCGACAATCGATTGAATGCGGACGGTGTTCGAACGGCAGTTGAGCTCCTCGAGCGGGAACCCGAAGTGGATATCGCCTACGGTGATGCGCTCTTCTTCGGTGCTCGGGATGGCGAGTGGAAGGTGGCTGAGTATGACTTCCGAAGGTTGTTGCGGAAGAATTACATTGATGCCTGTGCCTGCTTTCGCAGGAGCGTTTGGGAGCGGCTGAATGGTTATGATGAGCACATGCCACACATGGGCTGGGAAGACTGGGACCTTTGGCTGCGCGCATCGGTCCAGGGTATGCGGTTCAGGCACATAGGCAGGACATTCTTCGACTACCGCGTTCGGGAGGGAAGCATGATCGGTGAAACCAACCGGAATGCCGACGTGCTCACAACCTATATCTTCGACAAGCCGGCACTTCGGCACTTGGCTTTGCTCCGAACGGAATACATGCAACTGCGGTCGGACTCCGTGCAGTACCTGGGAGTGACCGGAGCCTTGCGGTCCGCTTGGGATCGGCTGCTTCGCAAGTGATGGCCAAGTGAATGCTGATTCGATGACCGCATCCGAACGTTGCTTCTGCACCATTATCACGCGCAGCCACTTGGGCTGGGCCTTGGCGCTGGCCGATTCGTTGCGGCAATGGGACAGCACGTTGCCGTTCACCATCCTCATCACCGATGTGGACGGCAGTGCCGGTATCGATGTCGGTGGTCGCGCGAACACAACGGTGATGGTGCTGAACGAGCTGATGCACCGGCCGCTTTGCCAGGCCATCACCACGAAGTACGCCGAACAGAGCGATGAACTGCGGTGGAGTATGAAGCCCGTGCTGATGGCCCACTTGCTCGAACGCTATGCGAAGGTGATCTACGGCGATTGCGACCTGCACTTCTACAGCGACCCGGCGTGGTTGTGGAAGGAGCTTGACACTTCGAATGTGCTCCTGAGCCCCCATTGGCGCAGTGCCGTGGCCACGGTGGACCGTCCCAACTTCGACCTGCTCTATGTGGGTGGGTTGTATAACGGCGGGTTCGTGGCTGCCTCTCGCGGTGGTGTGGCTGCCCTCGATGCGTGGGCCGCGAACTGTGCCGAGGTCTGCATCAAGGACTTCACGCAGGGGCAATACGTCGATCAAACGCACCTCAATTTGCTGCCGGTCTACTTCGAAGGTGTACAGGTGTTGAAGCACCGCGGCTGCAACGTGGCCAATTGGAACTTGGTGGAGTGCGCCCGGGAAGCGGATGCGGATGGCACCGTGCTGATCAATGGCACCTACCCGATCGTCTTCATCCACTTCACGCGCTCGATGATCGACGGTATCGTGTCCGGTGTGGACGGGCTGTTGATGCCACACCTCGTGGCCCTGCGCGATCGCCTGCTCGCTGCGGGGTTCCCGAAGGATGTGATCGCGGAGAGCGAACGCCGGCTTGCCGAGAAGAATGCCCCGCCGGATACCTCCGTCCGAGGTCGATTGGGTCGTGCCATGAAACGTGTGACCGGTGGCAAGTGAACGTGCCTTGCGGATCGTGATCGCTTCACCGGCAGAGAACGCGTGGAGCGAGACCTTCATCGCGGCGCACATCGATCGGTTGCAGAAGATCGACTTGCTCATCTCCGGTGGTGTTCCGCCGCGCAATACCTCGCACGGACCGCCGCTGGCCCGCACGAACGGTCTAGGAGGCTACTTGGACAGGTTGATGGGAAAGCGCTTCGGAGGCGTGCCCGGACTGATCCGCCATCGCTTGGCTGAACGGCTGCGCGCCGAACGACCCGATGTGGTGCTCGCCGAGTACGGCAACATGGGTGCGGAGATCCTGCCTTCCTGCGAAGCCGCCCGCATTCCGTTGGTCGTACACTTCCATGGGTTCGACGCACACCGCAACGACTATGTGGCACGCTATGGCAACTATGCGGAGCTGTTCCGGTACGCCAGCGCATTGGTGGTGGTGAGCCGCGCCATGGAGCAGCGCTTATTGGAACTGGGTGCTCCACGGGAGAAGGTCATTTACAACTGTTATGGTATCGACGTGGACCGGTTCGTACCCGGCAGACCGGACCAGGCACCACCGCACTTCCTCGCCATCGGACGTTTCGCGGAGAAGAAGGCGCCCCAGCTCACCATCGAAGCGTTCAGTCGGGTGGTGGCGGAACGGCCCGAAGCGAGGCTCACCATGGTGGGGCAGGGCAGACTTTGGGAACGGTGCAAGCAGCTGGTGCAGGAGCGAGGCTTGCAGAACAGCGTGGACCTCTGTGGCGTGAAGCGGCCCGCGGAGATCGTGGAACTGTTCCACCGCAGTCGCGCGTTCGTGCAACACAGCGTCGTCACCGAAAGCAACGATCATGAGGGCACACCGCTC
>JAEUTB010000184.1 GCA_016787995.1 Flavobacteriales bacterium
CATCATCCGGCAGTTCCTGGGCACCTTCTTCTTCATCCTGGTGGTGATCATGCTCATCGCGGTGGTGTTCGACATCAGCGAGAAGACGCAGGACTTCGCCGAGATGACGGCCACCACCGAGGAGATCATCCTGGAGTTCTACGTGAACTTCGTGATCTACTACAGCAACCTCTTCAGCGGGCTGCTCACCTTCATCGCCGTGCTGCTCTTCACCAGCCGGCTCGCGCACCGCACGGAGGTCATCGCCATGCTGAGCAGCGGGGTCAGTTTCCCGCGCATCATGTGGCCGTATTTCCTGGCCGCCACGGTGCTCGCGGCCATGTCGCTCTTCGTGAACCACACCGTGCTCCCCGCCGCCAACCGCGTGCGCCTGGCCTTCGAGGAAGAGCACATCCGCGTGGCCTATCACGTGGACCAGAAGCACATCCACCGCGAGATCACACCCGGCACCATCGCCTACTTCGAATCGTGGAACGCCGAGCATAAGAAAGGCTTCCGCTTCAGCCTTGAACAATGGCAGGATGGCGTGCTACAGAGCAAGCTCACCAGTGACCGCGCGGAATACGACAGCGTGAACGGCGTATGGCGCATCTACGACTACCTGGTGCGCACCATGGACGGCAGCACCGAGCGTATCCGCCGCGGGGCGCAACTCGATACCGTCATCGCTTTGGCACCATCGGACATGGGCCAACGCTGGGAAACGAGCATGGCCATGAGCGATACGGAGCTCAATGCCTACATCGCCGCGAAAAGCGCGCAAGGGGATGACAGCATCGTGCCGTACTTGATCGAGAAGCACCAACGCACCTCCTATCCGTTCGCCACCTATGTCTTCACGCTCATCGGTGTAAGCATCGCCAGCCGCAAGGTGCGCGGTGGTACCGGGCTGCACCTGGCGGCCGGCGTGGGCCTCGTGCTGCTCTACATCTTCGCCATGAAGCTCACCACCGTGGCCGCCACCAATGCGGGCATGGACCCCTTCCTCGCCGTCTGGCTGCCCAACGTGATCTTCCTGGTCATCGGCGCGGTGATCTACAGGCGCGCGCCGAAGTGATCGCGAAGACCTAGCGCTTCACGAAGCGGCCGATGAACCGACGCCCCTCGGCCAAAGCCAGGTAGCTGTACGCCCCAGGCGAAAGACCGCTCACATCAAGGTCTATCCGGTCGCCGCCGATGCCCTTTTGTTGAACGACCAGGGCCCCGTTCGACCCGTACACCCAGAGGTCCACCGAGGCGGAGACCGGCACGTTCAGCACTATGGTCAGGCGGTCCACCGCAGGTGAGGGGAATACGCGTTGATCACTGGTGAGCAATTGCGTGATGGTGATGCGGTTCACCGAACTGTAGTCCTGTGCACCCAGCCGGATGCGGTAGTACACCGTGCTCAACTCCGGTGGGTCGTCATCGAATGCCGTGTACTGCACCGGCTCCGAGGGATGACCGCAGATGCCCGAGATCCGGTGTACCGCGGTGAAGGTGATCCCATCCGTGGACCGTTGTACCTCTTGACCATCGCAAGAACCACCGGCAATGATGGTCCACGCGACGTGGACGCCACCTTCCAGCTCGGACAACGTGAAGGCGCCCAGGAAAGGATGTTCCTGTGCCTTGCCGAAAAGTGGGATCAGGAAGAGCAGCAGGGCGGAACGCATGGCGGAGAGGACACCGCAAAGAACGCGTGGAACACGGATCCATTGTGCCGCTCGCGAGCCCATTCGTACGACCATTCGAGGGCGCCTGCAGAAGTGGTGATCCCGATCCAGGAGCCAAGCGCGGTCCAGATGCGAACTTCGCCCCTTGCTCGCCGACCGCTTGCTCCGCCATGTGCTTTCCTTCTCCCTGAAGGACATCCGACTGCCCAAGGGGGTCGGTGTGCTCGATCCGTTCAACGGCGAACACGGCGCGGAAGTCCGGCGCATCGTCACCACCTTCCACCGCAGGTTCTTCAGCGACGATCATCCGCGAGTGCTCATGCTCGGCATCAACCCAGGACGACTGGGAGCTGGAAGCACGGGCCTTTCCTTCACCGATACCAAGCGTTGCGAAAGCGACCTGCTGATCCCTGTGAACGGCTTGCGTACCCATGAGCCCAGCAGCGACTTCTTCTACCGCATGGTGAGGGCCGCCGGTGGAGCGGATGCGTTCTACAGCCGGGTGTACGTGCACGCCATCTGCCCCCTCGGTTTCGTGAAGGAGCAGCCGAACGGCACGGCCATCAACCTGAACTACTACGACGACAAAGCCCTCGAGACCGCGGTAACGCCCTTCGTGGAGAACTGGTTGCGCACGTTGGTGGACTGCGGCATGCGCACCGATGTGGTCCTGTGCATCGGTACGGGCAAGAACGCGGCCTACTTCAACGCATTGAATGAGCGCCTGGGCCTCTTCGATCGGATCATCGCCTTGGAGCATCCGCGGTACGTGATGCAGTACAAAGCCCGGAACGTGGAGTCGTACGTGGAGAAATACCTAGCGGCGCTGGAGGGTTGTTGGTAGGTGGAGTGAGCAGTTGGCAGTAGGCAGTAGGCAGTTGGCCCTGCGCCTGCGCCTGCCCCTGTCCTGCTCCTGCCCCTGCACCCTGCTCCTGCCCCTGCGCCTGCCCCTGCCCCTGCCTTTTCCTTGGAAGAGGTATTTTTCAGAAGCGTTGTAACCTTTCATTCGCTCCGGCGACTCTATGCATGAAACCACCCCTCGACCCGTGACCAACGACAAGCGCACCGAGTTCATGCAGGCCTACCAGCCGTGCCATGAACCGTTCGCCCGGTACTGCTCCGCACTGGCCTACGGGCGTATGGATGCGCAAGACCTGATGCAGGATGTGCTGCTGAGCGCCTTCCAGCATTACGAGCGCATCCAGAAGAAGGACCAGCTGCTGCACTACCTGGTGCGCGCCGCCCGCAACCGCGCCACCAGCATCTGGCGCATCGGCCGTCGCAACGAGGCCATCAACGAGAAACAAGCCGCCCGCCTTCGCGAACGCGGCGCCAGTGCCGACCTGCTCGTGGATGTGGAGATCCTCTATGGCGCCATGGACAAATTGCCCGCCCAACAACGCGATGCCCTCGTGCTCTTC
>JAEUTB010000188.1 GCA_016787995.1 Flavobacteriales bacterium
CAGCGGTCAGAGCAGGGGACTCATAATCCCTTGGTCGCAGGTTCAAATCCTGCTGGGCCCACCTTCGTCCGCCTGAACGATCCTCGTAAGGCGGTATTGACTTTGGCGGACTTCGGTGGGCGCAGCCCACATACGAGCCTCCACCACGTGGTTGCATGAGCGAGTCGCGGTCGGGTCAGTGATATAGTTTCACGGCGCTTACGCGCATGAAGACGTCATCGACGAAGAACTCCGCACGCTTGTCCTTGTTCCACAGGTAGAAGCTCAGTCGATCACCCCGAAGAAGGGGAGGCACCGGGATGCGGTACTCGAGCTGCTCCCACACACCGGCTTTGCCCGGCACCGGGTTCATGCGGAAGGGTTGGTAGAAGTAGATCACGCCTTTCGCGTTGCGGACCTCGGTCACTCCCAAGGCGGGCAATGAGGCTTCACTCCTCGCCTCGTAGCGCTGCAGGCCGATCTCCATGTACAACGCACGACCCACAGGAAGGGTGTCGGTGCTGGCATTGAAATAGAGGCCGAACTCGGTGGCGCGATCGTATTGGCACACCGTGGCGGGGCTATGCGCCCACGGCACCTGCACACGCTTGCCACCGCTCCAAAAGCCACAGGTGTCGTCCATGCCGCAGGTCTCTTCCAGGATCAGTTCCATGCCGTTGGGGTTGTACGGCGCTTCCTGGTAGTTGCCACCGAGCTTGTCGCGGTGCGCTTCATCGAAACGCAGGAAACTGTAGCGGTACTTGGCGCTATCCATGCTTTCGGGATGCAGGAAGCCATGGTGGTATTGCCACAGCTGGGCGAGGTTGAGCGCGATGCTTCCCACGAAGAAGATCCGCACGAGCAGCCAGCGCCCGCCGGTCCACTGGTGGAGAACGAGGACCATGGGCACCACTAGAACGGGGTAGTGATCGATGTAGACCCGGCTCGCGAAGCCACCGCCGTAGTACCAGATCCACCAGCTGCTGATCACATAGGTGATGCTGGCCCAGTAGAGCGCGGCGGTGATGGACTTCACGCGATCGAGGAGCCAGAGCAGCGGTACGGCAAGGGCGGGGAGAAGCATCAAGGGTGTCCATAGGAACAAGCCGCGTCGGAAGCCGATCAGCACCTTGATCACCTCGGGGCGAGTCCAATGGAAGCCTTCGCCTTTGTACCCGTACTCGTAAAAGTTCCCGGTCTGCACGTACCACAAGGCCGGTTGCACCGCGAAGACCGCGATACATGCGAGCGCTGCCAGAAGGGTGGTGCGCTGCTGGAGGATCGTACGGAGAAGCGCACCTAGACCGTTGGCTGCCACGAGTGGTACGGCGAGGACCACCAGCACGTTGACGGGTCGGATCAGCACGATGAGACCCAGTAGAGCGCCTGCTCCAATCATCCAGCGGGGCGATGCGTCGGTGCTGATGCGATGGATGGCCAGCAGGAAGGCGGCCACCGCGCTGAAGGTGTACACATGCGACCAGCCGGGCTGCATGGCCGCGTATTGCAGGAGCGGCGTGCCGAGTACGAGCGCCACAAGGGTCCAAACGATCACCGCGTCGCGTATGCCCATGGCGCGGAACAGCGCACGCAACGCCAGCAGACCGATGAGGAGGTAAACCCATGCGCCCACACCGATGGCCTTTTGTTCATAGGCGCTCAAGCCATCCTTCGGGCTGTCCGGATCATTCACGGCAAAGGCATGGCCGATCCCGAACCACGGCGCCATGAGCACGCTGGTGCCGCAGTAGTATTTGTTCAGCGTTCCGCTGGGGGTGTACTTGACATAAGTGCTGTTGAAGGGCTCTTGGCCGAGGTCACCACGGATGAAAACCGCTTGCAGGTAGCCGTAGTAGCCGCGGGCATCGCTTCGGATGGTCTCCTTCCAGCCCTCGCCATGGGTACCGCGCCACAAGCCGAACACGGAAGTGAGCGCCGTGATGAGCACGAGCGCGAACACCGTGAAGAGTGATGCGGAACCTCGGAAGGGCATGGTGGACGAAGTTGCGGCTTCGCGCCGGAAGATCAGCGGAAAGAAGGAAGGACCATGGCCGTGAAGGTGCAGGCCGCGCCCAAGAGCATGCCCATGTGCACTTGCGCGTGCGTGTGGTCGCTGGTGAGCAGGCGTGCCGTACCTAGCGCACCGGCGAGGCCGATGGCGATGACCACGGGCAGGAAGGTCTCCACGCCATGCACGGCTTCCAACGCGAACAACGCACCTACCAGACCGCCGATACCGACCATGTGAGCGCTGATCTTCCACCAGATGGTGATGATTGCACTCAGCCCGACCGCACAGAGGATCCCGATGAAGAGCGCGTAGGCGATGGGGTGCAGGGGCGTGCGGAAGAGCAGGTACAACGTCATGCCTCCATAGAGCAGGGTGATCAAGTAGGGGGCCAGGCGTTCCTCGCGCCGTGGTAGTTCCAGGTCGGTCACAAGTCCCGCGCGTCGCATGAGCAGTACGCTCATCACCGGGAAGAGGAAGGTCATAACGGCCACCATGCCGAGCAACAGGAGTTTACCGTTGGGCGGCATGAAGTAGGCCACATGAGGGTCCAGCTGCAGCATGACCCACAAGGTGATCAACGGCATGAGCAAGGGATGCAGCACATAGGACAGCAAGCGGGCCGCGAAGTGCATGATGCGGAGGGCGCTTAGAGCTCCTTGCGCAGGCGCGCCACGGGGATGTTGAGCTGCTCGCGGTACTTTGCCACCGTGCGCCGCGCGATGTTGTACCCTTTGCTCTTCAGCAGGGCGGTGAGCTCATCGTCGGTGAGGGGCTTGCGTTTCTCCTCGGCCTCGATGGCGTCCTTCAGGATCTTCTTCACCTCGCGCGTGCTCACCTCTTCGCCGGCCTCGTTGGTCAGGCTCTCGCTGAAGAAGTACTTCAACAGGAAGGTGCCGTAGTTGGTCTGCACGTATTTGCTGTTGGCCACACGGCTGATGGTGCTGATGTCCAAGCCCACACGCTCCGCGATATCCTTCAGGATCATCGGCTTCATCTTTGTCTCGTCGCCGGTGAGGAAGAACTCGCGCTGGTGTTCCATGATGGCTTCCATGGTCACCAGCAGGGTGTTCTGGCGCTGTTTGATGGCGTCGATGAACCACTTCGCGCTATCGAGCTTCTGTTTGATGAACTGGAGCGCCTCGCGTTGGTCCTTGTCCTTCTTGTTGCGGGCGTAGTCCTGCATCATTTCGCGGTAGGCGCGGCTTACCCGAAGTTCGGGTGCATTACGTCCGTTGAGCGAGAGCTCGAGCTGGCCGTCGATGGCCATCACCGCGAAATCGGGGATGATCTCCTGCGACGGTTTGTCGGTCTCGCGCATGGTGTTCCCCGGTCTGGGGTTCAGGCGCACGATCAGATCGATGGCTTCCTTCAGCGCCTCCTCGTCGATCTCCAGGCGCTCCAGGATGCGGTCGTAGTGCTTCTTGCTGAAGGCTTCGAAGTTCTTGTCGAGGATCTCCTGGGCCACGCGCTGTTCCAGGCTATGCGGCAGTCGCTCCACCTGGATGAGGAGGCACTCGCGCAGATCACGGGCACCTACGCCGGCAGGGTCCAGTGCCTGCACCTCGCGCAGGGCTTTTTCCAGTTCGTGTTTCTCACAGAGCACGTTCTGGGTGAAGGCGAGGTCGTTGACGATGGCGTCGAGCTCGCGCCGCAGGTAGCCATCCTCGTCCAGGTTGCCGATGAGGTTCTCGGCGAGCAGCTCGGTGCGCTCATCGATGTCGCGCAGGCTCAGTTGCGCTTTCAGATTGTCTTGGAAGGAGGTGCCTCCGGCCAGCGGTATGTCGCGTTCCTCCTCATCGGGTCCGCTGTTCTGAACGCTCAACTTGTAGTCGGGCGTGTCGTCATCCTGGAAGTAATCGCTCAGGTCGAAGTCGTCGCGTTCGTTGGCCTCGTTCTCGCCCACGTCCTCGTTCTCCGCGATCGCCTGCTCTTCCGAAGGGCCGTCCTCTTCGTCATGGTCATCGCCCTCTTCGAGAGCGGGGTTCTCCTCGATCTCCTGCTTGATGCGTTGCTCCAGTTCGGCCGTGGGCACCTGCAGCAGCTTCATCAATTGGATCTGCTGGGGCGATAGCTTTTGCTGGAGCTTCTGGAAAAGGCCTTGTTTGAGCATGTCGGGTCAAAAATACGGGTGGCGGGCACGGGATACGCATGTGAAGGAAGATCCATCACGGCACGCCCGATCATCGATGGTGGGCGCTGGCTCGATCGTACCATTTCCAGTGCGCATGTGGTAGCACCTTGCAGCTGCGACCGACACATTGAAGGACCGTTCTCCTATTCCCCATTCAGGGCGGCTCGGTTCCTCTCCGAAGTCGTTCGGCTCAAGCTGCTTTCATACTTCTAGGAGCCATGTTCAGTAGGTTACTCTGGTCCGAAGCCTATCGGGCTCACCTGGTCGACTTGTGATCCATCTTTGACCGGTGAAGCGAGCAGTGCACTTCTTCCTCCTGAGCTTCTGGCTCGTGGCCTGTGGCGAAAGGCCGCCCGGTGCATCCTCCGGTCATGTGGAGGTGGATACGTTGACCTATCGGGCCGAGTTGGATACCGCAAAGTCGCGGCTCCAGGCGGGTGAATTGGACGAGGTCGAGATCCTGGTGCGGCCGCTGATCAAGGCCACGGAAGGCAAGGCAGACCTGGTGAAGCAGCGGATGCATGCGCTCTCGCTCATGGGTCAAGTGCATAAGCGGCGCTCTAAGTTGGATAGCGCACTGATCTGTTACGAGGATGTGCTTTTGGCCGCCAGCCTCACGAATGACACGTTCTGGATCGGTTCAGCCTGGGTGAACATCGGTGTGGCACGCGAGATCCAAGGAGACTACGCCGGCGCACAAGAGGCGGGTTTGAACGCCTTGCGCTGGAAAGAGGTGCAAGGCGACAGCCTGAGCCTGGCGCGGGTGCTGCACAACTTGAGCGTGCTGTACTGGCGGCGCGACAGCATCGACCAAGCAGTGGCCTTGCTCCAACGCAGCCTGGCCATCAAACGCAAGAAAGATCCCCTGAGCTTGGTGACCGGGCTGAATGGGTTGGGCGTCCTGCTCATCGACCAAGCACGTTACGACACGGCCATCGTGGTGTTGAGGGAAAGTCTGAAGCTCGTGGACGAACTGGGTGGCGGAGTTGACCGGGAAACGCAGCTTAGCAACCTGGGCCTTGCCTTTGAGCGGGATGGGCGCCTGGATAGTGCAGCCCGCTATTACCAGGAAAGTTTGGACCATGCCCGCGCGAGCGGCAATAACGAAGTGGGGATCCGTTCGCTCTATGGTTTGGGCGATGTTCGCCGGGCGCAAGGACGGCTGTCCGAAGCACGACCCTTGTTGGACAGTAGCCTGGCCATCGCCACACGCATAGGCTCGTTGGAGGACATGAAAGAGGCGCATGCTTCCTTGGTCATCCTTCATGAGGACTTGAACGATCCGGAGTCGGCCTTGGAGCATTTCAGAGCGTACCACGAGCTGAACGACTCGCTCATGGATGAGTCCACCCGGGCAGAGATGTCCGAGTTGCAGTTGCGGTACGACACGGAACACAAGGACCGCGAGAACGCCGAATTACGAAGCACGCAGGAAGTCGCATTGCTGCGGGCGGACCGGAACCGATGGATCGCCATCGGCATCGGCGTGTTGGCCTTGGCCATCGCGGTGTTGGCCTGGGCCATCGGTCAACGCAACAAGCAGCGGGCGCGGCAACGAGAAGCTGAACTGGAGCAGGAGGCCCTGCGGTTGCAAATGGACCCCCATTTCCTGTTCAACGCGTTGAATACGATCCCCGGGCTTTATGCCAGTGGCGACCCGTCAACGGCCAACGACCATGTAGGTCATCTTTCGCGTTTCCTTCGGCTGGTGCTGGAGACGAGCAGGCGGCGCACGATCCCATTGGAGCAAGAGGTGCAGCTCGTGGAACATTACCTGCGCATCAGCGCGAATCGCAGGCCTGGAAGCTTCACCTGGGAGTTGAAGGTGATGCCGTACGTGCAAGCGGAACGTATCGCTGTGCCACCGATGCTGATCCAGCCGGTGGTGGAGAACGCGATCGAACACGGCCTCAGCGGTCTGGTAAGCGGCCACGTGAGCGTGCTGGTGGATCGTGCGGGCAGTGTGCTACACATCGAGGTGAAGGACAACGGAGTGGGGCGCTCTGCTGCGGCTTCCAGACCGTCACGGCTGAACGGCGTATCCATGGGTATCGATCTGGTGCGGAAACGGATCGCCTTGTTCGACCGCACCACGAACATGAGCGAAGCGGTGGACGTTCGGGACGACCTGGGTGCTGACGGATCACCGCGCGGCACCAACGTCACCATACGTTTGCGGGTACAAATGATGAGCGAACATGCTGCGGTTGGCGATCGTGGATGACGAGGCGCCGGCGCGCGCCAACTTGCGGGCGGCGCTGGGTTCCATCCCGGTGGAGGTGCAGGTCGTAGGTGAGGCGCACAACGTGACCAGTGCGCTCGAATTGCTGGAGTCGGAGCGGCCGGATGTGGTGCTGTTGGACATCTGGTTGGGGGATGGAACAGGATTCGATGTGCTGGAACGGCTTTCACATGATGATACGCGTGTGATCTTCGTCACGGCTTTTGACAACTATGCTGTGCGGGCTTTCAAGAGTGGAGCGCTACACTACTTGTTGAAGCCGGTGGTGCGTGATGAGCTCTTCCAGGCTTTGGAACGCGTCGCGGCCGGTCCGTCCCTTGCTACGGATGCCTTACAACATGTGCGACGCGCATTGGCGGATCGGATCACCATTCCAACGTCTGAAGGGTTCCATGTGGTGATGCCAGCGGAGATCGTAAGGTGCGAGAGCGACGGGAACTACACCCGCTTCCATCTGTTGAACGGGGAGCGGATCATGGCTTCGCGCACCTTGAAGGAATTCGATGGGCAGCTCGAGCCTCACGGCTTCATGCGGGTACACCTCTCCCATGTGGTGAACATGGCCCAGGTGAAGATGTACCTGCACCGCGATGGAGGCACCCTTCTGCTGCGAGATGGACAGGAAGTTCCCGTATCACACCGGCGTCGCCAGGATGTGATCGAAGCCCTCGGTCGCCGGTCCGCGCAGTCCAAGGCCTGAGGGACAGGTGCCTGGTTCGCTAAGAAGTGTTAACGCCCAAAGCGCTTTTGAACCCTTCGGCTTGGTCCTTGTCATACGTGCACTAAACCGAACAGGACCATGAAGAAGCTGATGATCGTCGCCGTTCTTGCAAGCATGACCCTGGCTGCGCAGGCCCAGGAGAAGGAGAAGAGAACGCCACAGGAGCGTGCCAAGGCGCGCACCGAGCATATGACCAAGGAGCTAGCCCTGAGCCCGGAGCAGCAAGCCAAGGTGGAAGCCATCAACCTGAAATACGCGGATCAGGTCGAAGCCGTGCGTTCGGAACGCGAGGCGGAGCGCACCGCGAAGCGCGAAGCGGCCAAAGCCATGCACGATGCGCACGATGCGGAGATGAAAGCCGTGTTGACCGCTGACCAATACACCAAGTGGGTGGCCAAGAAGCAGGAAGCGAAGGCCAAGCATATGGAAAAGCGCAAACAGATGCGCGAAGAGCGAAAGGGCAACTAAAGCCTTTCCGAAAGCTGTTAGAGAGCCCTGCATGGTACGCCGTGCAGGGCTTCTTTTCGTACAAGATCCAAGGGTCGGCAGATGCGCGCGATAGGGAGATCGATGGGGGATCGGAAGAGGACCTCTACTATCGCGGACCTTCAGCCCTTCGCCGCCTCCACCATCGCCGCCACGTTCTTTGGCGCATTGCCGATGAAGATCCGATCTCCGATGAGGATCACGGGCCGTTTGAGGAAGGTGTATTCCTGCAAGATGTACTTGCGGTAGTCCTTCTCGGTCAGCTTCATTTCGTTCAGACCCATGCTGCGGTACTTCATGGCGATCTTGCTGAAGAGGGCCTCGTAGCTCCCCGCCATCTTCTTCATCTCATCGAGCTGAGCAGCGGTGATGGGCTGTGTCTTGATCTCCTGCTGTTCGAAGCGTTCGATCTTGGGGATCTCGCCGAGGATCCGCTGGCAGGTACCGCAATTACCGAGGTGGTAGATCTTCATCATGTCCTACAAAGGAATGAGCGGCTGAATTGTTCGCGCAAAGGACCGATGTCTTCCACGTTGCAGGCGGTGAAGGTTCCGGAGCTACTTTCGCGACCAACGCGCACCCATGTACACCGGACTGAAGCATTTCCATTCTTACGTCGCTTACCTCGTTCTACTGCTGTTGACGATCGCCGTCCTGCACGCGATCCTCTCCTTGGTGAACAAGCGACCGTTCACCGCCACCAGCAAGAAGTTCACCTTGTTCGGCCTGGTGAGCGCGCACGTGCAGCTGCTCTTCGGCTTCTTCCTCTACTTCACATCGCCGGTGGGCTTCAGCAACCTTTCCGCTGAGACCATGGGCAACAGCCTCTCCCGCTTGTACGCCTTGGAACACCCTCTGACGATGGTGTTGGCGATCGTGTTGATCACGTTCGGTTACTCCAAGGCCAAGCGCACGACGGATGACCGCAAGAAGTTCAAGTTGATCGCGTGGTGTTATGGCATCGGTCTGGTGCTGATCCTGTCGCGCATTCCTTGGATGGCGTGGCCTTCATAGGGGCTCCATGGCGCGCAAGAGTCCGATGATCGTGCGGCCTTGATCGGTCAACGCATACTCCACGTGCAAAGGCTTCTGCTGCACCACCGTGCGTGTTAGGAGCTGGTCCCTCTCCAGATCGCGTAGAGCGTTGGTGATCGCCTGTTTGTTGCTTTCGCGTATCGTGCGCAGGAGCTGATTGAACCGTACGGGTGCTTCGGCCGCAGCACGGAGGACCTGCGGTTTCCATTTTCCGGATATGCTTCGCAACGCTCGTTCGGCCGGGCATTCCGGGGTGTCGGAGGGGGTCAACTTGGTTTGACTGCTTGTGGCGCGGCCCATAGGTCCGGATCTTTGTGGCGCAAGTTACCCGCTCATGCCACGAACACCGCTCGTCGCGTTCATCGTCTTTTGTTCCACGATCGTTGCCTGTGCACAGCCCGACCCTATCATGGAGAAGACCGCCGACCCCTTGCGTTGCGATACCGTCACTGGCGCGTGTACCATTCCCGGTCATGACTCCGTTGCGCAGGGCGATCATAGGATGGATCCTGCCCAAACGACCAAGCCCATCACCCTGCTCTACTTCACCGATCCCATCTGCAGCAGCTGTTGGGGCACCGAGCCGCAGTTGCGCCGCTTGAAGTTGGAGTACGGCGACGCCATCGACATCCAATACCACATGGGTGGTCTGCTGCCTTCGTGGGAGGTGTACAACAGCGGCGGCATAAGCAAGCCCAGCGATGTGGCGGGACATTGGGATGAAGTGAGCCCGCACTACCACATGCCCATCATCGGCGATGTATGGTTGGAGGATCCGCTGCCCAGCAGTTACCCGCCGAGCATCGCCTTCAAGGCCGCCGAGCTGCAGGACCACTCCAAAGCGCTGGTCTTCCTGCGCCGCATGCGGGAGCAGGTGTTGGTGGAGAAGAAGAACATCACCAAGTGGACTGTCATCGCCGAGGCTGCCGTATTCGCGCAGTTGGATACCGCACGCTTGCATGCCGACTTCACTGGCGCAGCGAATGCGCTCTTCCAAGCCGACCTGACCTTGGCACGCTCTCTAGGTGTGCGGGGCTTCCCCACGTTCATCTTCAGCAACGCGGCGGGTGAGCGACAGGTGGTGTATGGTGCCCGACCCTACGCACAGTTCGAGGCGGCGGTGAAGACCTTGAAGCCTGATGTGATGGGCAAGAAAACGCCGAACACAATTACCGAACTGTTCAAGGTGCACAGCTCTTGGTGTGCGGAGGAAGTGGCGGTGATGTTGGGCATGACGCATGAGGCGGCGCTGCAACAGCTGAGGCAACTGCAAGCCGACGGGAAGCTCACCTCCGTGGATACGCGGAACGGGAGAGTGTGGCGGAGAGATTGAGCCAGGCATTCTGGGGAAGAATTCCGAGTAGCCTCGGAGCCACACGCATTTCCGTTCTTTGGTGCGGGCACCATTGCTGCTATGGACCATTACAGCACCCTCGGCTTAACACACATGGCCGACACGGCCGCGATCCGTGCAGCCTATCGGGCATTGGCGAAGGTGTACCACCCGGATGTGAGCAAGCTTCCGGATGCGCATGAGCGATTCGTCGCCATAACCGAAGCATATGAAGTACTAAGCGATCCATCGGCACGGGACCGGTATGATCGTACACGCCAGAGCCCGAGCCCGAAGCGAGCCTCGCCGCAGAATGAAGCTCGCTATGCGCGTGCCACCGAAGCCCGGCAACGAGCAGCGCGCGAACATGCGGAGCAGTACACACGCATGCGGTACGATCAATTCGATCAGTACGCATTCGATACCGTTGCGGGATATCTCGTGCCGAAAGTGCTCGGGTGCTTCGGCATCGCGATCGTTGCATTGGTGTTATTCGCGCTGCTCTTGATTATCCGCGAAGCGTTGGATCTGCCTGCATTCTTCGTGATGCTGGGGATGATGGTCGTGGTGGGATTGAGCGGCTGGGCAAGCGCCACTTTCGATGTGTGGCACAATGAACGTCAAGTGCGGAAGAAGATGGGCCGACGTTAGTAGTCAGCCTTCACCGCCTGCAATTTGTCACAAGCGTTGAAGTTGGCATGCCACTGACGCGGATCGCGCCACACACCGAAGGCCGAAGCCGCGCGCCGAGTATTGCATGGTTTTCTAGTTGGCAGTAGAGTCTTGAACTTGCAGCGCTGCTGCCTGAAGGAAATTCGCCATGCGTACTATAACCAGCTCGGAAATGGCCTTGCAGTAGGGAGGGGTCTACATCCACTAAACGCCGCGCTCTTCGGCGTCCGTGGTACCGTTATCACATTTCTGATCGGCCATGCCAAGTGGAAGAGCAGGTCGGGCCGCTCTTCGCACGATGTTTGACTAGCGTATCGCCGAAGCAGGCTCATCCAGCAACTGCGCTATGGCTCCGAGCACGGTGGCCAGTGCCAGAGCGCCGTGCCCTTTGCCGGAGCGCATCGTGCCATCGGTCGCTGCCTCCGTCCAGAAGAACGTCCCGCTGCCGCTAAGGACCTCCACATGAACGGCAGCGCAGCCGAGGCTCTTCGCCATTGCGGTGAACCCTTCCTCCGAAAGAGGCCCGTCCACCACCACGAACGGCGTCTGCATGATCGTGCTTGCGCGTTCATGCAGGCTCTCCGGCTCGGTTGATGCGAATGAAGAAAGGGCCGATCGCACTTGATCGCTTGTCGTGTTGACGAAGATGGAGCGAACAAGACGCTCCGCGTGCAATCCATCTATGTCCTCGATCGCATCGACGGGCGGAAGAGCGATCCAGCAACGAAGCTCGGCGTCCTCCGCCCATCGCAGATCCTGCTGGTGGCCGCGGGCGATCCAGTGGTGAAAGCGGATGAATTCCGATCGCGTGGAGGCCTCGTCGAGTGCCCTGTCGGTGGCGCACCACCCGAGCTGGTCGCGACCGTGGCGATGCAGCTCCGCCTCCAACGTGCGACCAGCATAGAATGCGGCCAACGCGAACTCCACTTGATGCCGATCCGATAGCATGCTGTACGTCCAGCCCCCTGCTGCCTGTGAAAGCGCGCGGATCAAGAGCGGGTCCCATGCTGTGGGCGCGGAACTGAACTCATGCATCAACGTGGCAGGATCGAAGGCGTTCGTTGGAATGGGATCGTTGCACACGAAAGCTCGTGAGCCCGGATGCGCTTCGAGCAAGTGCGTGAGCGTTGGAAAAAGCTCGCCGCTCCTATGGTTCGTAGTGCTGAGCACGCGCCACCGTTGTGCGCTGAAGTACTGTTCCAGCAAGCCACTGAACTCGTTCAAGCCGCAATGCGGAAAGATGGAAACCTGCTCTCTCATTGCCGGGCCAACTGGGCTTTACTCTCAGAACTCCGCGCTCTTCGGCGTCCGCGGGAAGGGGATCACATCCCGGATGTTCCCCATGCCCGTCACGAACAGCACGAAGCGCTCCAGGCCGAGGCCGAAGCCCGCGTGCGGCACGGTGCCGAAGCGGCGCGTATCCAAGTACCACCACAGTTCGTCGGCGGGCACGTGCATCTCCTTCATGCGCGCTTCGAGCACATCCAGGCGTTCCTCGCGCTGACTTCCACCGATGATCTCGCCGATGCCGGGGAAGAGCACGTCCATGGCGGCCACGGTGGTGCCCTTGTCGCTGTAGCCGAAGTCGCCGGGGCCGTTGGTGCGCATGTAGAAGGCCTTGATCTTGCCGGGGTAACCGGTCACGATCACCGGCTTCTTGAAGTGCTTCTCCACCAGGTAGCGTTCGTGTTCGCTCTGCAGGTCGATGCCCCATTCCACCGGGAACTGGAACTGCTTCTTCTGGTGCGGCTTGCTGCGCAGGAGGATCTCGATCGCGTCCGTGTAGGTGATCCGCTCGAAGGGGTTCACCAGCACGAAGTTCAGGCGGTCGATGAGACCCATCTCCGCGCGTTGCTCCTTCGGCTTGGTGGCCTCCTCTTCCTTCAAGCGCGCATCCAGGAACTGCAGGTCGTCCATGCTGTTCTTCAGCACACGGGCGATGAGGTGCTTGCACAGGCCTTCGGCGAGGTCCATGTCGCCCGCGAGGTCCATGAAGGCGGCCTCGGGCTCGATCATCCAGAACTCGGCGAGGTGGCGCGCGGTGTTGCTGTTCTCGGCGCGGAAGGTGGGTCCGAAGGTGTAGACCTTGCCCAACGCGAGCGCGGATAGTTCGGCTTGCAACTGGCCACTCACGGTGAGACGTGATTCGGCACCGAAGAAGTCCTCCTTGAAGTCCACTTCACCGGCCTCGTTCAGCGGCGGGTTCTTCGCATCCAAGGTGCTCACGCGGAACATCTCCCCCGCACCCTCCGCATCGCTGGCGGTGATGATCGGGCTGTGGAAATAGTTGTAGCCGAGGCTGTCGAAGTACTCGTGGATGCCGAAGCTGACCTGGTGGCGGATGCGGAAGATGGCGCTGTAGGTGTTGGTGCGGAAGCGCAGGTGGGCGTTCTCGCGCAGGAACTCCAGGCTGTGCTTCTTGGGTTGGATGGGATACTTCTCCGCATCGCTGTCGCCCAGCACTTCCACATCGGTCACCTGCATCTCCACGCGTTGGCCGCTGCCTTTGCTCTCCACGATCAGCCCGGTACACTTCACGGCCGCACTGGTGGTGAAGCGTGCACGTGTGGCGGCATCCACCTGTTCCTGATCGATCACGCACTGCAGGTTGCGGATGGTGCTGCCGTCGTTGAGGGCGATGAAGCGGTCGTTGCGGAAGGTGCGCACCCAGCCGGCCACGGTAAGGGTGGTGCCGGTGAGGGCGCTGTCGTCGAGGACGGACTTGATGGGGGTCATGGAAGTGCGCTGGGGCGTATCGCCGTGGAACAATTCGGCGCAAAGATGGAAAGCCTTGCCGTAAGGGGATCATCCTAGCGCGGAAGGCGGCTCGGGATATGAGCGATGCCTCTATCCGGATCTCGTCCGAAAGCGTGACGTTCCGCGGATCAGCGCTCGATGATGACTTTCAAACAGCCATCAACCCAGCGTACGGTGTACCATCCAGGGGCGAGGTCCCGCAAGATCCGCGACAGGGCCTGGCCTTCGGGCATGGTCCATTGCATCACCATACGTCCGGAGGCATCCACCAACTGCAATGGGAGTTCCGTGTCGCTATCCGTGCGCTGGATGGTGAACGCGCCGTTGTTCGGGTTCGGGTGAAGGTTGATCGCCGCCTTTTCGGTGAAGGTCACCGGAACGGCCTGTGAGTAGCTGGTGGTACCGTCAAGATCGGTCTGGCGCAAGCGGTAGTAGCTGGTGCCGGTGTAGGGCGCTGGATCATCGAAGGTGTAATGCAGTACCGTATTGGAATTGCCGGCACCGGCCACGGTCCCGACCGGTTCGAATGAAATGGCATCGCGGCTGCGTTCCACGGTGAAGAAGTCATTGTCGCGTTCGCTGCCCGTGGCCCAGGTGCAGTGTGTGTAGGAGTTGTCCAGCGCTTGTGCTTCGAACGCGACGAGCTCGATGGGCAGGGGCGTGGCATCGTAGGCCATGGCCCAGATGTGTTCATCCTCGGGGTTGATCAGATCACTGAAGGGCACCGATGGCACCTGCACCTGGCGCAATACGGGGTTTGTTTGAGAGGGAAGTGGTGGTTGCCAGGTACCCGATGTTTCCAGCCATCGTTGAGCGCGTATCGGACCCGCACCCAGGAAAGCGTCGTCGGCCGGGGCGTGGCTCAACAGCAGTGTTCCGGTGAACGCGGCGTTGGGAAGATCGGTAAGCCAGAAACGGTTCACAGTGTTGGCGCTGTTGTCGGCCACGGATGTACCCGCCATGTGCAACACGGTCTCATTCGTCGTTACCGGATACGGCATGTTGTTCACCGCTGTGGGATACGTGGCCACGGCGAGCAGGGTATTGGCAGGGAAGGCCGCGCCTGGGGTGAAGGAAAAAGGAAGGATCGTACCAGCCGCGTTGCTGAAGGGGATCGTATGTGCGCCGACATCGGCCCCCAGGGCCCAAATGAATCGACTGAGAAGGTCGGTGCTTTCGCTGCGCACGCTACCCCCGTTGTCCAGTACTGCGGTGCTGGCCGGGTTGAACACGGTGAAGGAATGTCCGTTCAGTCGAAGCACGGCTCCAAGATCCACCGTGCCGTTCGCTGCCGCAACCCTTCCGGCCATGGCATCCAGCAGCAGCGTCTTGTCGCCACCGGTGATCACCAGGTTTCGGAAATCGGTGATGTCCGCACCGGTGATGTCCTGCGCACCACCGTACAGCACGACCGAGCCGGTGCTCGTTGCCGTTGTGGCCGATCCTCCGCTGCTGTTGTCCCATTCGCCTTCCACCCGCACGCTGCCGTTGTTGGCGAAAAGCGCCGCTGCGTTCAGATGTACATCACCTTCCACCACGAGTTGCGTTCCAGTGTTCACCACGATGCTGACGGCCGATGCCTGGAAGACCGATTGGGCGTGGGTCCCATCACTTGCAACCACTGCCGTGATGAGGTGGAAGAGCAGCATCCGGGTCCGGCCCCACCGGTGTGGTTGACACGCGCAGGGCATCGCCCGGGTGATCGCTTGTTCCAGCGTTCGTGGAAGTACCACCGTCCCGAGCGGCGCGCGTGTGGGAGCGGACCTCTGGCGCATGGTCGCAAGTTTCAACCAGCCATTGGGTGCGTTCAATACCATACAAGTGGTACTGGTCTTTCCAGGCGCGCGCAAGTCGAGGTGCGCTGCTTAGGCGTGAAGCCGGGCGGCCAACTGGCGGGTGCCTAGGCCCCGGGGTACACCTTCTTCACAGCGTCGTGCCGGCTGCTCACCTGGAGTTTTTCGTAGATGTTGCGGATGTGTACACGCACCGTACCGATGCTGATGCCCCCCTTTTCAGCGATCTCCTTGTACATCAGCCCTGCGGCAAGCCCATCCACGATCTCTCGCTCCTTCGCAGTTAGCTGCTGATCGCTGATGGATGCACGCGCCTGCCCTTGGAAGCTGGAGACCACCAGGCGTGCGATGGCCGGGCTCATGGGCGAACCCCCTTGCACCACCTCGTGTATCGCAGGCACGAGTTCTTGTGCGCTCAAGCTCTTCAGCAGATACCCGGTGGCTCCGGCGCAGAGGGCTTGGAAGATGTAGTTCGGATTCTCGAAGACGGTGCTGATGATGAATTGCACCTGGGGGTTCAAGGGCTTCGCTCGTGCCACACAATCAATCCCGTTCACCCCGGGCATGTTGATGTCCATCACCACCACATCCGCCTCTACCCCGGTGAAATCCTTCAAGAACGTTTCGCCGTTGGGATAGGCCTTGATGAAGCGGATCGACGCATCGTCGGAGAGGATCCTGCGTAAGAGGTCACGGATCTCCCGATCATCCTCCACGACCATCACACGCACGTCTTTTCGCATGGCTCCGGAAGGGTTCATTTCAGTGGCCCATGAGCGTGTAATGCGGTGCCTTTGCCGGGCGCGCTGGTGATGGTGAGCGAGCCACCATGCTGCCTCATTCGGGCGGGCATGTTCGCCAGACCATTGCCACGTCCGCGTGCTTGTTCGGGATCGAAGCCAACGCCGTCATCATCCACGCGAAGTTCGAAGGTATCGGTCCGGAGCTCCATCTTCACGCGCACCGACTTGGCGTGCGCGTACTTGAGGATGTTGTTGAAGCACTCGTTCAGCACCAGGTGAAGATCGCGCTTCAGTGCGGGTTCCATCTGGGCTTCAGTTCGAAGGGCGCGCAGGTCCAGTTCATGGTGGATGCCATTGTCGCCGAGCAGCCGCTGCGAAAGATCGCGCACATGGTCCAGCATGCCTTGGTGAGTGTCTTGTTGGGGATCCACGGCCCACACCACATCACAGAGGGCGCGGCTCACGTGTTTTGCGTGTTCGCTGATCCGGGTGAATGATCGGCCGGCCTCCGCCGCGTCGTGGGAGCGTTGCGAGGCGACCCCGCTGAGCAAGGCGATCTTGGTGAGGGTGGCTCCGATATCGTCGTGGATATCGCGTGCGATACGTGTGCGCACCAGTTCGGCCTCACGCTGCTTCTCGCTCCTGACCAGTTCGGCCTGTGCTTGGTGCAGCGCCTGGTTGGCTCTGCTCTTCGCTCGGTAGGAGCGGTACCACACCAGGGCGAGCAACACGCCGAGCACGCCAATGGCGAATGCCGCCCATTTCTGTGAGCGCTGTTTATCGGCTTCGGCCCGTGCCAGTGCCATGGTCTTCTCATGTGCGAAAGTGGCCCTGGCCTTTTCGGTGGCGCGTACCTTCTCCAGATCCATGTCGGTGACATACGCATCCATGGCCAGTGCCTGGTCGATGAACGCGTCGGTCATCCGCCCGGCGTTCGCATCCACCAGGGAGCGCAACGATCGCAAGTGGTACACCGCGTTGAATTCGTCCATCCCCTGGGCAAGTGTGATGGCACTATCCAGCATGTGGATCGCTCGTGCTCCTTCGCCGAGCCTCAACATCATTCGGGTTTCGCCAACCACCCAGCGAACATATTGCGAAGGATCCTCGATGCGCGGAAGCAGCCTGCCAGCAAGGCGCTGCACGGAATCCGCTTCCCGCCAGCGCCTGGCCTTGAACAAGCCTTCACCAAGGTTCACCAGGTTGTTCACGAGGTGGTGTACGTCCCCCTGGGCTTCATAGAGATCTCCTGCCTTCGTGTGCCAATGGATCGAACTGTCCAGTTGATGCTGGTCGCCATAGAGCACGCCAAGCTCGTGGTAGCAGTTCGCCAGATCCGGTCCCGGCGGCAGTTCCTGCAGCAGGTAGATGGCCTTCAATACCATATCCATCGCCCCACTCCGGTCTTCTACCTGCCGCAATGCGAACCCTTGATAGGAAAGCGCGGCCGCCATGTCCTTGATGATCCGCTGCTGCTCGGCGAAGCGGTACATCTGCTGGAAGGCCACGATGGAGGAATCGAAGCGGGATGCGGTGTACCACCCCATGCCGCGTATGCGCCACAGTTGAACGCGCCAGAATCCAACGCGCGGATCCGTCGTCTGGTCGTTCTCCAGTCGTTGCAACCCGCTCTTCGCGAAATGGGCCACGCTGTCCGGGTTGCCCAGGCGGAAGTGGGCCCGGGCCAGGTAGTAGGCTGCTCGCGCGAAGCTCGTGTCATGCGCGGCCATGCGCAGTTCTCGGCGCAGGCTATCCACTTCTTGCGTGGCGCCGTTCAGCGCGGCGATCAACGCGCACGGAAGGAGGAGGCTTCGAAGGATGGGGCGTACCATATCAGCCGAACCTGGTGGAGTAATCGTTGAGGTCGAGAAGTAGACGTTGCTCGCGCAAGTTGAGTGATCCTGCTCTTGTTATGTGTTTGATCAGTTCCAGGGCCGCGATGTTGGCCATGATGGCATTGCTTGCGGCCATGGTGGGAGCGATGCTGCGGGCGTTGAACGCGGCGATGTTCTCCGGTTGCGCATCGATCAGGTCTCCCCACGAACTGAAGAGTTCCTCGTAGCTGCGTGTATCCGGGCCCAACAAGGGGCCGATCAAACCCTGCGTGCTCATGTAGCCGCACTTGATCACGTGGTAGTTGAACGCGATGCGTGCTTCGCTGATCCAGTTCACCAGTTGTACGGGTTTGTCGGCGCTCAGAACGATGTGTCGCACTCCGGGCTGGGCGTTCATCAGGGCATTCCACGCTGCCGCGGTGCTCACGAACATCTCGTGCACGATCACCTTGCAGCCCGGGGCGATGCGCAGGATGCCGTCGCGCGCAGCCTCCACTTTGGCCCTGCCCGTATCGCTGGCGCCGAACAGGATCTGCCGGTGCAGATTGCTCTCTTCCACCAGGTCTCCATCCACCAGCACCAACGAGCCGATGCCTGCTGCCGCAAGTGACTGCGCCATCTGGTGGCCGATACCACCCATGCCGAGGATGAGCACCTGTGCGTCGGCCAATCGCTGTTGCCGGGCCAGGGACCCAAGGTGGTCGCTAACGGGCTCCAACGCATCGAAGAGGAGCAGTTGCCGATCGAAACGAACGTCGCAGCTGGTCTTCGGGTCGAAATGTTCGATGAGCTTCAGGGCTGAAAGACGGTCCATCAGTCTATCGATCATTGCCGGGGGAACATCAAGGCGCTGTGCCAGTTCGGCTCTGGCCCGCTCTTTCGTCGGTGCGTCGCTCAGTACGACAAGCAGCTCCTCGAACGCACGGCCTGCGGGTAGCGAAGCTTCGTCGTCAAGGTCCCTCACCACACGGATGAGTTCTCCTTCTTGCAGGAAGCGCAAGTGTCGTTTGAATCTCACGTGCCGGTGCATGGATCGAGTTTACGGATCTTGCGATGGCACCTGTCGTACCCGCTTAGTTGCGATCCCATCCGCCGCGCTTGGGCGCGCCGTGCGCCTTGTCAGGCGCTGGCTGAACGGTCTCTGGTTTCTTCGGCTCATCGGCCTGGTTCGATCGCGCTGGCACGGGGGTACTGTTGATGCCCATGAGGAAAGCGATGAAAGCGATGGGGTTCATGGTGAAGGGGTTTGTTGGGCAAAAGTGCGCGAGCACATAAAGGTCTCGCCATACCATGTGGATGGTATGCTGTCGTTCTACCGGTTGATCGAGGTGCGCCTATGATGAAGATGGTATGGCGTGTGTGCAGAGGGTCGAGGAACCTTTGGCCCTTCTACCCGAACAGGCCATGATACGCGCGATCCTGATCACTCTTTCCATCGTTCATGCTGCAACATCCTGTATCGGGCAGAACGTCGGGATCAATGCGAACGGCGCAGCGCCGAATGCAAGCGCCCTGCTCGATATCGATGGTAGCGCGATCGTGGGTCCCAAGCGCGGACTGCTCATTCCGCGCGTGACCACCACCGAGCGCTTGGGCATCGTGGCACCGGCCACGGGTCTGCTGGTTTTCGATACCTCCTTCCTGGAATTCTGGTTCTTCGATGGCCTGGTGTGGGTGCCGCTGAACAACGGGCGAGCGTGGCGCACGAGCGGCAATGCCGGCATCGTTGGTGGCACACATTTCATCGGTACCACGGACGCCGCACGCCTGGACTTCCGTGTGAACAATGAACCGAGCGGCCACCTGGGCCATTTCTTGCGGAGCACAGCGTTCGGATATCGCTCCGGCGCATCCATCGTTAGTGGACAACGGAACACGTTGATCGGTGCTCACGCTGGCGAACTATGTACCACGGGCTCTTACAACACGGCGGTCGGTTCGCACAGTTTGGAGACCAACACGACGGGCAGCTCCAATGTGGGCATCGGTGTATTCTGTTTGCAGAATAGTACCACCGGCTCAGGCAACACCGCTGTCGGGAACGAGTCCCTTACCAGCAATACAACTGGATACCGGAATTCGGCCGTAGGCGAGTCCGCTCTGCTGGACAACACTACGGGAGCGTATAATGTTGCTTTGGGTTCGTCTGCGTTAGCGAACAATACAACGGGCAACGACAATACGGCGATCGGCAGCGGCGCTGGTGATCAGAACATCACGGGGAACGGGAACGTCGCCATTGGGCATCAAAGCGGACCCGTCTGGTCTGGTCTACAGAATACTACGAACTTGGGTCCGCAATGCTACACGTATGCGGACAACGCTGTGGCCGTGGGCTATGTTGCGCAGGCAGAAGGCGGCAACAGTATGGCGCTAGGGTATGGCTCACGAGCGGTGGGTGCCAATAGCACGGCCATCGGTCAAACCGCGCTGGCGCTATCCCCCAATAGCCTGGTCCTGGGCGGCACCGGTGCGAACGCGGTCAGTGTGGGGATCGGCGTGTCGGCGCCATCGGCTACCTTGGAGGTGAACGGCTACACCAAACTGGGCTCCGACGCACCTGCGATCCGGACGAAGAAGATCACCGTGAACACGCCCACCTCACAAGGAGCGGTGCTTTGGATACCCCACGGCGTCATCGGTAACCGGATCCTCTCCGTGCAACTGATGGTAGAATACGCTGCGGGGCAATTCGTGCCGGACAATTACGCCTTTACGGGCTATTACCTACGATGGACGATCACTGGAGCGAACATCGCTGTGGAGACCGTTGCGGCGTCATCGGCAAATGTCCTGAACAAACCCATGAAGGTGTTCATCACCTATGAGCAGTAGGGGCACGTTTCACTTCGCTTCCGCTGCGGTACCTGTCGGGTGGAGCGCAAGTACGCGCATTTTCATCGCTTCCAATTCCGCACGCACTTCCAACAACTGCTCCTGTTGCTCCTGCACTGCTTTTACCAAGGGCACCACGAACTGCTCGTAGCCGATGGTGTAGTGATCGGTCGGTACTCTTGGCCGATGCACACCGGAGAATTCATAGCCCAGTGCGATCGCGAGGCTGTCCACTTCCTGGCCAGGAAGCCGGTTTGCCTAACGTTTGGAGCGTTGGCCATGGCCTCGGCGTATGCGCGTTGTTCCTCCGCGTCCGCACTGTCGCGCATGTGCTTGGCCACACCGTTGAAGTCGTGGAACGCCGCGATGTCGAACCTGTACGTGACCGGTCGTAGTGCGTTGATGAATGCAAGTCCTGGGACATCCTCGCGCACGTCGTTCTTGAAGCGCGAATCGCTGATGTTCTGCCACGCACCGTACCCCCCGGCGAGGTTGGTGTTGTACAAGGGATCGCCGAACCGGATGACGTTGGCGGCCGTGCTCACCGTGTTGTAACCAACGGCCGTTCGACTGTTGCCGCTTCCGCGCGGCTGTCAGCGCTTGATCACGCGTTCGGCGGCCAGCACCTCGCCTCCATCATTGAGGAGCAGCAGGGTATAGGCGCCCGTGGGCAAGGAAGCCAGGGAGATGGGCGTTGGCGCTTCTGCAATGGACAACGAACCACTGCGCACCATGCGGCCCTGGTCATCGATCACGGTGTACTGAACAACCTCGTCGCCCATGGCAGCCGCATCGACCCGGATGAGGTCCTCGGTAGGATTGGGGAAGACCCGTATCGTGTTCGAGATACACGTTACGCTGGCCGTAGGGAGCGTGGTGCTCTGGCCATCCAGGTCGAACTGCAAGAGGCGGTAGTAGAGCACGGCCGCTGGTGTGGGCGCGGGATCATGGTGAGCATAGTCCACCTGTTGATGGCTGTGGCCAGCTGCTGTTACCTGGCCGATATCCGTCCAGTGGGAACCATCCGCGCTGCGTTGCACCACGAAGTGGCTGCTGTTCTCTTCGCTGGCGGTGGTCCACGCCAATTGCACCGTACCGTTCGAACAGGTCGCATCGAACCACAGCAGCTCCACCGGCAGGGGCACGTTGTTGTGCGTGCCCAGCCCGTCGAGGTAGCCGGGCATATAGCGCCATGGCCCGAAGACCTGGCCTGTTATGGCTGTGGCAAGATCGAAGCGCACGCGGGCGCGCACCTTCGTGGCGGTGATCCCCGTTCCGCCACCGGGTTTGCCGATCAGGTTCTTCAGCTCCACGCCGGCCACAGCACCGGGGTTGAAGGTGGCCTGCTCGGCCGTGTGCGCGGTGCTGTTGTTCACAAGGCCATTGCTGCCGGTGCTGAAGGCGGCACCCTGGATCCGGGTCTCCCAGACGAGTTTCGTTCTCGTGCGGCCCAGGAAGGGGCGTGCGAACAGCCCCGCCCCGAATTGCGGGATGGGGATGTTCGCTGCAGTGATCGGTGTGCTCAGGTCCGTCTCGTAGAGCCTGAAGTGGCCTCGGGCAAGGTCTGAGCTGGTATTGCCGAAGTGGACGACGGCGATGTTCGACGTGTATTGACCGATCAACAGATCGCTGTACCCATCCCCGTTCACATCACCCGCACCAGCCGCGCTGTGCGAGCCACTGCCAAAGATGGTCAGGTCCGGCAAGTTGGTGGGCGCCCCGAAAATGGGGCCACCCAGTCCCCATTGCCCACCGAAGTAGATCCTGGCCCCCACAGCGCATTCACTGACCACCACATCGCTGTAACCATCGGCGTTCAGATCGCCCGCGCTGGCCACCGTGGCGCCGTAGAAGCCCCCTCCGCCCAGGAAGGAGCTCCAAGATGGAGCGATCGACACACCAGCGGGACCACCGTGATGGATGTACGCCTGGAAGCCCATCCGCGCCATGATCACATCGCTGTAGCCATCCCCGTTCACATCGCCGACGCCACTGGCACAGGCCCCGCTGTGGGGGTTCGAGCCGAAGCGCTGGCCTACGAGAGTATGGTTGAAAATGGAGGCGGGCAATGCGGGCAATCCCCCTGGTCCGCCATGGAAGATCACCACCCGGCCCCGGTCCGAGTTGAAGCCACCTGCACCGATGATCACGTCGCTGTAGCCGTCGCCGTTCACATCGCCCGCGCCATCCACGCCTTCGCCGTAATTGCTGTTCGGCAGGTGCGGTGCGTCGAAGGGCGCCGAGATCCAATCGGGTGTGGCGCTGAGCCCTGCGGGGCTTCCGTGGTACACCATGGCACGGCCTGCACCGGTGTTGTATCCCGGGTGCCCGATGATGACATCGGCATAGCCGTCGGCATTCACATCGCCCGCGCAGCTCACACTGAAACCGAAGCGGGTGTTCACCGTGCCAGAAACCGTCCAGTTCGGTGCAGCCGACAGTCCGGCGGACGAGCCGTGGTAGACATGCACCGTACCTCCTTGCTCAGCCCCGATGATGACGTCGCTGAAACCATCGCCGTTCACGTCGCCCGCGCCGGAGACGCAGTACCCGAAGCCGGCGATCGCCATCTGGATGTATGTTCGGTCAGGCACGAGTGAGGTGCCCGCCAGAGACCCGTAATGGACGTATGCTCTATTTCCGCCCGGTGCACCGATGATCACATCGCTGTATCCATCGCCATTGACATCGCCAGCACTGGCCACGGTCCTGCCGTAGGCTGATGAACCAACGGGCCCCGGGAGCACGCGATCGGCCGTGTTGCTGATGGACGCGGCTGCACCGGGATAACACCGCACACGTCCCTCGTTGGTGAGGGTACCATCGTGGAATTGGGCACCAACGATCACATCGCTGAAACCGTCGCCGTTGAAGTCTCCTGCACTGGCCACGCTGCGTCCGAAGCGGGCATTCGCTTGGAACCCGGACAGGCTCGTGGGCACTGCACTGATGCCGGTGGACATGCCCAAGAACAGGTCCACTTCTCCACCGCTCGAGTGTAGCGGTGAACCGGACAACACATCGGCGTAACCATCGCCGTTCACATCACCCGCACAAGCCACGCTGCTGCCACGCTGTTCACCAGCAAAGTCCGGTTCAAGGGTCTGGTGAACGATGGTCAAGCCCGAGGCACTTCCGCGCGCGATCTGGATACGGCCTTCGTCCGTTTGACCGCCATCCCAAAGCGGTGTACCCACCACCACATCGCTGTACCCATCGTTGTCCACATCGCCGGCGCTGGACACGCTGGTGCCAGCATTGGCGCTGGCCTGGTCGCTTTCCGCGGTCCAGTGCGCGGCCGTCAGCAGACCGGTGGCGCTGCCCAAGTGCACCACCGCCCGTCCTTCATCGGCCTGGCCGTTGTCGTAGAGCGGTGCGCCGTAGATGATGTCGCTGTATCCATCACCGTTCACATCACCGGCGCATGCCACGCTGGCTCCGGCGTTCGCACCGTCCTGGTTGCCTTCGGTGAGCCAGGTGACCGAGCTGGGCAGTCCGGTAGCGCTCCCGTGGAAGACGAAGACCCTGCCTTCGTTGGTGTTGCCCGAGTCGAAGAACGGTGCTCCGAAGATGATGTCGCTGTATCCATCGCCGTTCACATCGCCGGCACAGGCCACGCTGCGCCCCAGATAGGACGTGGCCTGATCGCGCTCGTAGGTCCAGTTCGGCGTGGCCGAGAGCCCACTGCTGCTGCCCTGGAACACGTAGACACGTCCCTCATCGGTCTGGCCGTTGTCCAGGTAGGGCGCGCCAACGATCACATCGCTGTAGCCATCGCCGTTCACATCGCCGGCCGTGGATACGCAGTACCCGAACTGCGCCGATGCGGAATTGGATTCATAGGTCCAGCTGGGGGTTGTGGCTGGCCCCGAAGCGCTGCCATGGTACACCACCACGCGGCCTTCATTGGTCTGGCCGTTGTCGTAGAGATGATGCCCCACGATGATGTCGCTGTAGCCGTCGCCGTTCACATCACCAGCGGACGCTACGCTCCAGCCGAACTCGCTGTTGGATTGTCCGCCGTCCATGGTCCACACCGGTGTGGTCACCAGTGGATCCACGGTCACGGGGTAGTGGGCCAACGCATCATCCACGGTGATGCGGATGGTATCACCGCTCAGGGTCATCTGTGCGGGCAACGTATCGCCATCGGCGTCCCAAACGCACAGTTCGCTGTAGCGAAGGACCTTGACCGATCCGGCGTTGGTGAACGAGATCGAGTTCTGGCCATCATCCGTGGGGTGAAGGCCACCGGCCACGGACAGGAACAGTTCCACAGGTCCGGTGCCGTGCAGGCGCTCATGCAGGATGAAGTTCTGCCGGATGCCTTCGGCGGTGTTCACATGCTCCACATCGAAAGGGCCGTGCCGCGCCAGCGTGCGCTGTTCCGATCGCTCCACCTCGGGCGTGGTCACCGGAAGGAACCGATCATCGGAGCGGCTTACGCGATCCAACAATATGGACACGGACCATGGCGCCTCCCCTTCACCTGTGGGCGAAAGGAGCATGCCGTCGTTCCGAATGGAGGCCTTCAGCCCTTGCGGATCGGTCCACTCCACGTTCTTGGTCGACGAAGCACTGACCGACCGTTCCTCCCCGGCTGGCAACACGGGCAGGTCGCGCTGCGCTGCCAAGTGTTCTGACCGGTCTTGTTGAAGTGGATCCGGTTCCTCGGTCACGCCCCGCAGGGCCGGTGCTGCCGTTCTGGTGCATGCGGTCAATGCCAACAACAGCCCTGTCGACCAAAGCAACGAACTCAGAGATGATCGCGGGCGCATGGCAGTGCAGGACCGGTCCGATCCGGGTGCAAGCTCCGCGTAGACACAGCGCGGGGCAATAACCCGTGCGGGTTAGCGTCGCTCCAGCTCTGCGATGCGCTTCTCCAGCCGTTCGATGATCGCTTGCTGCTCTTGCACCGCTTTCACCAGGGGTACTACGAATTCGGCGTAGCGCAGACCGTAGAGATCCTGATCGTTCTTCGGTTCGTCTACACCACTGAAATCGAAGCCGGTCTCGTTGGCGACCTTCTCCACCTCCTGGGCGATGAAACCCGTATAGCGAATGGCCGCCTGCTCGCTGCTGCTTTGCTCCGCATCGTTGTCGTCCGTGGGCAGCACATTGCCATCCTTGTCCTTCGTTACACCTTCTTTGCGGAAGGCGCGGAGTTTTGACACATCGTAAGTGTAGGTCACCGGTCGAAGCTTCAGAATGAAATCCAGCCCTTTGACATCGGATCTCACCTGCTGTTTGAATCGTCCATCGCTCACGGTGGTCCATCCCACCTGACCACCGATGCTGGTGACCAAGGAGTTGCCTACACGCACCATGTTGGTGGCCGTTGGCCGTGCATCGTATCCGAGGGCGGTGGTGTTACCGAAGCCGTTCGCCGACGGACCCGCGGTGCGGCCGATAGCCGTGTTGTTATGACCGGTGCTGTTGTTCTCGAGCGCATTGAAACCGATCCCGGTGTTGTAGCGAGCCGATGTCAGAGCCCCTCCGGCGCTGAAGCCGAGCGCCGTGTTGTACTCGCCGTTACCAGCGGTCTGGCCAAGTGAATAGGCGCCGACGGCCGTATTGCCTGCGCCAGTGGTATTGGAGGTCAGCGCACCGGTACCCACGCCCGTATTGGATGTGCCACTCGAATTGCTGGTCAGTGTGAACGAACCAACAGCGGTATTGTCCGATGAGAGCGAATTGCGCAAGGTGTTGTAGCCCACCGCGGTGCAGTTGAGGCCTGAGATGTTCGCGAACATCGCCTTGCTTCCGACGGCCGTGTTGTAGTAGCCGTCCGGGACGGGGATCTTCCCACCAGGTAGAGCGAGGCCATCGGCATTGTTGTACAATGCGCTATCGCCGATGGCCACCAGATTGCCCCGGTTGTTGTTGCGCCGCAGGGCATGCACACCGACCGCAACATTGGAATAACCGATGGTGTTGTCCGCAGCAGCATTCGCCCCAACGGCCACGTTGTTCGATCCCGTGGTGGTAAGCAAAGTGCCCAGGCCCACGGCCGTGTTCTGGGTGCCACCGTTCCCGCTGAACATGGATAGTGCGCCCACTGCCGTGTTGGAAGTGCCGGTAACGGAAGATCGCAACGCACCTGCACCGACCGCGCAATTGCTGGAACCCGAGGTCAGGTTTGTGAGCGCAGCGGCTCCGATGGCTGTATTCGTGCCCCCTGTTGTAACGGTGTCCAACGCGTTCGATCCCACTGCGGTGTTGTCCGCTGCCGTGGAATAGCGTAACGCAGCTTTGCCAACGGCCGTGTTACTTGTGCCGGTGGCGTTCGCCATGGCTTGGTGTCCGAAAGCGGTAAGTGCCGTGGACGGGCTCACCCACCCCGCGCGCTGGGCGTTCACCCGCATCTCCAACGCCACGTTGTCCGTGGTGCCGATGAAATTGGTGCCCGCTATCGTGGCCGCGTTGCCCGTCAATGCCCAGCCGTTCGCGCTCCCAGCGGGTCCTTGAGGTCCTTGGGGGCCGATCAGTGATGTGCCCGTGCCCCAACCACCTGCGGTCTTCGGGCCGAAGATGGCATCGCTCGTGGTGTTGATGTAGAAGTCACCCAGCGCACCGATTCCGACCGCTGGATCGGTGGTGCCGTTCAGCACGGACTTACCATCCGCACCGTTCGTTCCATTGGTACCCGGAGTTCCTTGTGGGCCTGTTGCACCAGTAGGGCCAGCAACACCTTGTGGACCTTGTGCACCGGTAGCCCCGTTGGCACCGGGAGGGCCTTGTGCTCCAACTGCACCAGTAGCGCCCTGTGGACCTTGAGGACCAGTAGCACCCGCAGTACCAGTAGGACCTTGCGGCCCCTGTGGCCCCACAAGCGATGTTCCGACGCCCCAGCTACCAGCTGTCTTCGGGCCGTAGATCATATCGCTCGTGGTGTTGATGTAGAAGTCGCCGTTGGCACCGAGGGCACTTGCCGGTGCCGTCGTTCCATTGAGCACGGTGCGGCCGTCAGCACCTGCGGCCCCGGTCGCGCCTGTGGCTCCGGTCGCCCCTTGCTGGCCCGCTGGCCCTGTGGCGCCCGTGGCACCGGTAGCACCGGCAGGCCCCGTGGCTCCTTGTGGCCCCGCAGGTCCTTGCGGCCCGGTCGGCCCTTGAATGGAGCCGACATTCTCCCATGTATTGGTGTTGTTGCTCCACACATACAGGCTGCCGTTCACCAGGTAAGCATCACCGGGGTCGCCCGTACCAGGTAGTTGGTTCACGTTGGTGAGCGAGCCGAGGATGGTCACCCCGGTCCCATCCGCACCTGCGGGTCCTTGCGGCCCTGCAGGTCCTTGGGCACCTTGCGGCCCCTGTGGTCCTTGCGCACCTGTGGCGCCGGTCGGTCCAGTAGCGCCGGCGGGCCCGGTTGCGCCTGTCGCTCCGGCGACCCCCTGCGGACCTGGAGGGCCTGCAGGACCTATCGGCCCGGGTGTGTTGCTGGTCTCTGCGAACAAGGCGTACGGCACGCTCATCAGTTGTGTGGTGCCCATCGGTGTCCCGTTCACGCTAGTGCGGACGAACCAGGGTCCATTGCTCCAATCGATACTGGCGAACGAGCCACTGACCACCGTGCCACCGCCGATCGCCACGTTGGCCAGGCCGAAGGTGTTGGTGGTCACCGCATGGTTCTCGTTGTACACCACGGTGCCGCTACTGCTGCCTTGCAGCACGGCGATGCCCAGCGTCGCGGCGGTGTTCGCTTGAATTGTACCACTTGCATCGCGCAGGATCGCTTGGTAGTTGATGCGTTGCGGTGCTTGTGCCCACACGGCCGTAGCGAGTGCGAAGGCGAAGAGGAGGGAAACGGACTTCTTCATGGCTTAGTGGGTGATGGAGATCTTGAAGGACTTCAGGGTGGTATCGTTGCCGAGCACGCGCAGGATGTAACCTCCGCTGGCGTAAGCTTCCATGTCGAGATCGGTGATCGAGGATGTGATGCGTCCTTCGTTCACCAAGCGTCCAGCAGCGTCGTGCAGGAAGTATTGCTGTGCGTTCGCGGCGTCTTCACACGCGATGTGCAGGGTGTGCGATACCGGGTTCGGGTACACGTTGATGACGATCGTGTTTGCCGGGGAGTCATCTACCAGGGTGGTGATGTCCGCCCAGGGTTGCTGAAAGCCTTGGGTGAGAACCACGTTGTTGGCGCCCGCCGTGGCGATCACCGGTTCACCGATGGTGTAGGTGATACGGGTCGCGGCATCGGCATGATGCCCGCCACCTCCGGAGACTACGGTCTGCGCAGTCCCGGCGATCGGAGCTGCGAGCGGAAGGAGAACGAGTAGGGATCGCATGGTACTTCGCTTTGGATGATGCGAAGTACCCGGGTTGCCGAGCGCGCATCAATACCCCATGCGTAGTACATCCTACCTCACTTCCACAAGGCCGGGCATTTCAACGATACGGGAAGAGCCGCCATCAGCATACACGGCTTTCACGGCATAGCGGTAGCTACCGTTACCGGGCACGCGAACGTCGGCGAAGGTGGTCGCGTCCGATCCGGCCGAACCCACCGTGTTGGCCATCGCGCCGTTCTTGGAGCGGTAGATCACATAGTGCTTCACCGGTCTGGTCGGTGGCACCCAGCTCACTTGTATGACATCATCGACCACCACTGCTTTTACCGCTTCGGCCGAAGGATGCTCCGGGCGCTGCGGAATGCGCACTTCCAAGGGCACCGAACGTGGCGATCGGTTGCCGGCGCTATCCACGGCCTGCATCAGGTAGGTGTATGCTGCGGCAGCCGTCACCGTTCGATCGGTCCAGGTGCGCGGCTGTTCACTGGCATTCCAAGCGACCACCTCGCGCCATGTGGTGTCCACAGGGGATCGACGCAGCAGAACGTGCCTTGCAACGTCATCGTTGCTACTGGGGATGAAATGGATCACCACTGCACTGTCGTTCACCGCATAGCGCTCGATAACTGGGGCGACCGGTGCCACCTGGTCCGGCTTCACCAGATGGAGAACCGCGCTGAGTGGGCTATGGTTGAAGTTCCTGTCCACTGCCACCACCTTGTAATAGATGTGCTTGGTGAGCGTGCGCAGTGGAATGGTATCGTGGAACACGGTGTCCTGCTGAGGTTCGGGAGAAAGGTTGTTGAAGTTGTGATCGGCGGCGTTGGCGAAGAAGACACGGTAGCCCAACAGGTCCTGCTCTTTCCCCCATGGCCAATGGACCGTCACCACGCCAGCGGTGTCTATGCTTCCCTTCAGGCCGATGGGTGGTGCGGGCGCGACGGAATCCGCAAGCACACCATATCCGCTCAAGGAAACGGAGGCGTTGCCTGCGGTATCCACGGCCCACACCCTAAAATGGTTCTCGCCGATCAGGAACGAGGAGGTGTCCGTGAATTGCCGGGTGGAAGGTGGTAGCAGGTCCCGGTGCAAGGGCTGGTAGGCAGCATTGGTATGGTAGGTCTTCTCCACGCGGAATCCTTTCAGATCCGCAGTAGTTCCGGGCTGATCCCAATACACCACCAGCTTGCCCTGCTCATCGTTCACGCGCCGCATCACTGGGTTCGGTGGCGCGGTGCGATCACGGCCCATCGCGGTCACCACTGGAGCCTCACTGCTGATCATCCCGAAAGGCGTGATGCCCAGCACCCTGTACTGGTAGGGAACATAGTCGCGAGTGATGGTGGTGTCCGTATACGCATGATGCGTGGCCGCACCGCGTTCATTGTCCATGGGTACGAAGGGCACATCGTTCAAGCGCTGCCAGGCACCGGTGCCTTGTCGGCGTTCGATCCAAAAGGCGCTGAATGAACTCTTCACCTGCTCGCGCTCCCAGCGCAGGGTGATGGTGTGTTCCTTCTCCTGCACGCTGAGCGCGGGCCCATGCGGTATGGTATGCGCACCGTCTTTCCGGTCGATGGCGATCATGGCCGTGTCCGCTTGTTGGGGGTCCAGTGTGATCAGCCGGTACAGGTAGTAGCCGGTCGCGCTCACGTTCTTGTCCACCCAACGATAGCCAAGTGCATCGGCGATCTCGGGATCGATATCGGCATACAACGCACACAGCGACCAGCGCATGGTGGCCTGGTCGGCGGCGTCCATCTGCGCGCGCACATCACCGGTGTTGGGTCGCATATCATCACCATGGAGGGCTTGTGCGATGATAGGTGCATGGCTATTGGCGGCGAGGTGTTGTTTCAATGCCTCCAAGGACATTGGTTTGAGCGTGTCGGCATTCAGTCGTTGGACCTTCCGCTCTGGAGTGGACACGTCCACACGTTCGATACGGCAGCCGTAGCGGTTGAAGCGCTCCCAAGCCTGTACGCTGCTCGGTGCCCAGCGTACGATGACGGAATCAGCGGTATTGAAGGCCGTGGTCTGTAAGCTTTGACCGGCGACCGTTCGGCAAAGTGCGAAGCAGAGGAAGGCAAGGATGGAAGGGCGCATGATCAAGGTGCTGTTTGCATGACGCCGCTGCCCGGCGGTGAGAGCGGTGAGTGGCTCACGGGTGCCACTGGACCCAGCGTGTGGTTGAACACCGCTTCGCCGTAGCTAACCGCCGCCTGCTGGTTCCAGTCGGTGAAGGGCATGCATGTGGGTGGAGGGTGGAAGCTGAAGCGCACGCGGTAGTTGCCACGATAGGCGCGCTTGAACCCGGAGTTCTGGAAGCGGATGACCATGCTGCGGAGGGGCTCGGGCATCAGGCCGAAATACTCGGCTGGCGGTGGTGGCGCCTGCAGGGGGCCACAGTTCGCGATGACGTCGGCCGTGATGGTGAGCAACCGTTGATGGTCGTTGCGCACCACGATGGCCGTGGTGTGGTCCAGCCGCACGGATGCTGTAGAGGCCCCGGCGCTTACTGCGAGGTTGTTCGTGTTCTGGGCCACAAGGCCATTGGCGGGTAACGGCACGGTCTCGTCTGGTGTGAGCGGCTGTCGGGTCGGGTTTCCAACGCGCCATTTCACTGTCTGGAACGGTGGGATCCCCGGAGCGGAAGGTGTATCGCTGTAGCGTGGTACACCGAATGCGTTATAGGTGACACTGCGCATCAGATCGATGGAGCTGCAATTGCGTGCTTCGATCTCCGCGTAATAGTCATACAACACGGGGTCGCTCCACTGCACGGACCATGCATCGGTCAACGCATCGCTGAGAGAGATCAGCGGGGGTAGAACGAAGCTGGTGTTCTGGGGTGAGGTATAGCCGTTGACATCGAACACATCGAAGGACTCACCTTGGAGATCCGGGCGCAGCGTTTCCCTGGGTGGTGTTGCGCCATCGCTTTCGAGGAAGGTGGTGTTGTTGGTGAGCGCGGCCGCCTTGGCAGCGATAGTGTTGTGCGCCGATGTGCGGAAGTAATAGGTGAAGAGCAGCTTCTCGTTCGGCCTCACGGAGTACCCGGTCAACCTTCGCTGCCGAAGGTGGAAGGTGTGGCCTTGTTGACTGGTGGTGCTCGTACTGCTGGATGCGGTGGACATCATGCCCAGGTCGGCCAACGGGATGTACGCTTGTGGCCCGGTGCCGGACTGCACCAGACTATCCCGGTATATCACCTGCGCCACATAGGTCTTGCTGTTCAGCAATTGCGGCAATGCGAAGGAGAGCGTGGTCGGTGTGTTCTCGTCCAGGTAAGGCGCAATGGGGCAGGTGATCGTTGGCCCGCCGGCGAGCGGTGTCAACATCATCTTGTAGATCCGGACCCGGCCCGCTACCGCCTGTCCGAAGATCGCATCCTGCCCGGACAGATCGGCCTTGCAATGGATGATCGCGGAGCGGCATTCGTCCTGAAGCACATAGCGTTGGCCGATGAAGGGATACGTGTACAGCAGGTCCTGTTCGCGGATCTCTTTCAAACCTTCGCCGGTCTTGAACGTGACGGTGGTGTCCCAAATGGCCTGCTCACCTTGGGTGATCGCCGTTGCCCAAACACCTTCACTGTTGCGCTCTTCTGCACGCAGCCGCACGTTGAACGTGTATCTGGTCAGTGGGTCGAGGTAACGAGAGGGGATGACCAGGACTTGATCCTTCGAAGGAGCTATCGACTGGGTGGTCTGCTGTTCGGTACCCGACTTCTTCAAACTGACACCATCGAGCACCAATCGGAACGTACGCCAGTATGAGCTTCCATTGGAGCGATATTCCTTCATGTTGAACGGTGTGTCGAGCTTCATGTTCAACGCTACTTCACAATTCGCGCCCACATCCACGGGAGTGCTGCCAGGTGTGATGCCGTCGTTGTGTCGTGGAGTGATGTCGCCGATGGGATCAAGACCTGCTAAAGCGCCCGCACCGAAATCGTCACATGGGTGGCCCGCGGAGAACGGGAAGTTGAACGATCCGTCGATCATTCCGCCCAGGATGCTGTAGCGTCCGCCCACTTCGCCCCGCACCCAGTTGGGGTCGGCGAAGCCTCCTTGCAGTAGGGCTGCGGCGGCGATATTCATGATCTCGAAATCGCCCTCGGCGAACCACACGTCCACATGCAGGCTCACACTTCCGCCCAGGTAGGCGAACACCTGACCGGTGGCGTAGAATCCCGCAATGCCTGGATCGGCGATGCCCTCACAGGTCATGTTGGCGGCTGAAACGAAGGCCATGTCGAAGCCCAAGCCCGCTTGCAATTGCATCCGCAAGAGGTAGAAGTCGAACTTCTGATCCAACGCGCCACGTGCCCCGAAGGCGATGCCATTGGCTTCATCCACGCCCGCAGGCCAGTTGAAGTCGGTGTTGCCGAGCAACGCGAGCACGGCGGCTGAGTCCGGTGGCAGCGGGTCGGGGAGTCCTTTGCCTACCATGAAATAGCTGGTGGTGGAGAACAGACCGAGGAAGTCCAGCCCCACCGGCGTTTGCGGTGTGCCCACGAAGAGGTGCCAGGTATCGGGCGTGATCAACAATTCGGCCGCGCCTGCCAGGTCATCCGGTCCGGTCCCCGCGACAAGGCCGCTGCCAATGGTTACCTTCATGGCGAAGTTGGCCTGGAAGACGTCATTGGGGAAGTCGAAGGTGATCTCCGCGCTGCCACGAATGGGCACGTAGGTGCGATCGTTCCGTTCGCTCATCATGTACACGTTGCCGTTGAGGAAGGCAGTGTTCACGCCACCGCTTTCGCTGAAGGACATGCCAGCTGTGAGATCGCCATTGTACGCGCGACCACTGGCGCCATCGCCGAAGATGACGGTGGCCTGGAATCCGAAGCTGATGGCGGCGTCGGGTACGAACCGGATGCTGGTGAGCGTGAGGCCCGGCGTGTATTCGTCATCATCCTGAGCGGCGACCGTCGCTTGTGTCACCTGTTGTGCGCTCGGCAGGTCAGTGGTCCGGCGCATATGGTACCATGCACCACCACCGAAGCCGTACACGTTGAACGGTTGCCCGGGTGAGAAGCCACCCTCCTTCGCGAACATGGCATCGGCGTACCAGTAACGCATGCTGTTCACCGTTCCGAATTGCGCAGCGGCACGCACTTGCAAAGCCCCTTTCATGAACCAGGCGTTCACCAGCCCGTTGATGCCGTTGCCATAGACGGGATCATCGTGGTACCAGCGTAGGCCACCGATGATCTTCACCGCACCGGTCTCGCCGGTCACACCGATCGAATCCAACTCGATGCTGTGATGGCCCCATTGGTGGATGGCCGTGGTGTTGAGCTGCCCGAGCACCACGATGCGCGTGGTGGCCACGAAGATGTTGGTCTGCCCGCTCAGGTCCAGGTTGATATCGAACCCGATCCCGGCCATCACGCCCCCTTCGGAATTGCGCCGTTCGGTGGTCACCCGGGTGATGCTCACCGGGAACCCGCCGGAACTTCCGCCGGAGCTGTCTTCCTCGTCATCCAATTCCGGACTGTCATCCGCCAGGAATTTCTGCGGGCTCACGAGCGAGAATACACCGCTCTGGTCCACGTTCGTGTACGGGTCGTTGGTCTGGAAGTAGAGTTGTTGGAAACCGATGTCGCGGAAATTGATCTTCAGTTGAGCGGGTGCGTTCACATCGATGCTCAACTTCCCGTTCAGTTCGGCCCGCGCGCTGTTGCCGGTGCTGGCATCGCCGAAGATGGCGCGCACGGTGCTGGTTTCGTAAAGCTCGGCGTGCGCCACGTACATCGGCACGTTCAGCGTACCATCCGGGTGCAGCAGGAATTCCATGCGCACATCCTCCGTCTGCGGATCGTGCTGGATCATACCGGTGTACACGAGCAACGTATCGGTGAAGGGCATCTTGATGCGTCCTTTGAATCCGCCCTGGCTGAAGGTGTTCACCACGATGTCCATCTGCAACGTGTCGAGCGAGAAGCCCCAACCATCGAGGTTGCCTTCGTTGGCGTCGAGGATATTGGCCACTTTGAACTGCGCCGAAACACCTGTTCCGAACTCGTAGATGAAGTCGTCCACCTGCGCGGTGACGCGACCGGTGCCTTGGAAACGTTCGATGGTCGGTGGCAGGCGCAGCATGGTGCGTTCCACGTACACGCCGGTCCACGCGGGATCCACGGTGCCATCCTCCTGCATGTGCGCGCTGGCCAGGAAGTGTGCAGGTGGCAACTGCATATCCGGTGGGTTGGTGTAGCTCGCCAGATCGAGCCACGCTTCCTGGACATCGAATCCCCAACTCTTCGCCTCGTTCAGATGGAAGGCCGTGTTCATGTCCATGCGACCCATGAGACCACCACGTCCGGTGCGCACACGTAGCGCACCGATCACTTTACGCGGTCCATCTTCGCCGTTCGCGAGGTCTTCGCGTAGCTTCTCACGGCTGAAGCGGTATTCCGCATCGAACGTCACTGCACGGAAGCCGTTGCAGTCCCACGCCACGAAGGTGCCGCTGTCCTGTACGGTGGTGAAGCCGTCGGAGAAGCGGGCGCCTTTGAACTTCAAGGTGTCGTCGCCGAGGTCGATGTTAAGGTCGCTCAGTAGGTAGAGCGTGGCCTCTTCGGTGAGGTCGCCGAAGCCGCCTGGGTGGAAGGGCATCGCCATGTTGCCCAAGCTGAGCGAGGTGCCCAGTTCATGCACGGGTAAGGACATGCCTGCGTTCATCCGCGCGATGGTGTCCGTGAACTGCATGCCAAGGATGCCGATGACCACGCGACCGATGCCCGGTACTTCCTTGTCCACGCCGAGCGGCAACCCCATGGGTGCGGCACCGCTGAATTGGCTGATCAAACGGCCGGCGGTATTCAGGTAGTCGTCCAACGCCTGCGCAGCTTGCGGACTGAAGCCCGCTGCCAACGAGCCACCTTGGATGAAGGCCGGCGGGATCACGCCTTCGTTGTCGTACAATGCGTTCACTTCGCCTTGGTACAGCCGTTTGTTCGCGTTGATGAGCGCCTGACTGAATCGGACACGGAGCAGCGCGTCCATCACTGGCACGGAGATCAAACCTTCGCCTGAAGCCATGTTGCCAGCCCCGTGCAGGATGCTGGTGATGCGCATGTGGAACTTGCCCACCTGCACCGTGTCGCCCACTTGGGTGGTGTTCACGGCGTTTCGCTCAAGGATGGGTGTGGGTGCGCGTCGGCTTTCGGCCAGGCATTCAGCCGCCGGTATCTCCTCTTCCTCAGCCGTTCCGCCGCCACCACCTTCACCGTCCTCAGGCTCTCCGATGCTGAAGCTGTAGGTGGGGCCGGCGCGATAATGGGCGCTGAACTCGTTGTTGTGGTCGATCACCCACACGATGCGCCAGTAGTAGGTGCCTTCCGCGTTCGGTGTGAAATCGAAGGTGATCTCCTTGTAGAATTCGGCGAGCATGCAGGGGAGGTCGCAACTGCCGTTGAGCAGGCTCAAAGTACTCCCGACCCGTTCGCTATGGGTGGCTTCGGTCTGGTTGAAATCAGCGGTCCTCGAGACGTCGATGCGCCAGCGTTGGTAGATGCGTCCGTCGGTCTGTGTGCTCAGGCCATCCACGTTCTGAATGATCGCGAAGGGAGGAAGCAAGCTCACCGGTGGTTCGGCGGTCTTGAAGCGCAAGGGCACAGCGGCGAAGCCGGTCTCTTCAGGGTTACCGCCGTTGCGCGGCAGCACGGCTTGGTGAGCAGGGCTGAGCATGCGTGGCGTTCCCATGCCGGTGGCGAACCCTCCATCGATGTATCCGCTGATGGGATCACCGTTGTCGGGGCTCAGCGTGATCTGTGCGTTCATCAAGTGTTCCTCGCCGCTCTCGAAGTACATCACGCCCTCTTCTCCAGGCCGTTTGTACACGTTGATGTGGCGCGCTTGGTCCTCGGTCACAGGGGTGCCAAGCACATCCTCCTGCGACTCGCGCGGCCCATCGGCCCAGATCACCTCGCGTTGGTAAGTGGCTTGTTCACCGCCCACGTGGATCAACGTGAGCTCGCTATTGAACTGTGTGATGTCATCGCGGTAGGGATCGAAGCGGGCTACGATGGGCAGGAAGTCCCAGGGGAGTGTATCACCAACGACAGGAAAGGCGAAGGAGAAACCGGCATCACCGCTCCACGTGAAGGTGCAGGGCTCGGACCAGCCATCGTTCTGGAACACATGCACTCCGCTCACGTCCACCGCGCGCACGTACCACGCGTACCGACGACCGGTCAACAACGCGGGCATGAGCTGTGTATACAGCACCTGCGCATTCATCACATCATCCTCCCAGACCGGATCATTGGAGCTTTGCAAAGCCGACAGCGGATCGATGGCGTTCTCCTCTGACAGCAGTACGAGTTTGAAGTGGTACTGCATGTTGGCCCCCATCGGCGGACCGGAGGGTAGGATCCAGTTGAAGAGCAGCGATTGGGGCTGGGCACCCTGCACCATTTGGTCGCATGCCGGAGCGAGCAACTGTGGCGGTGGGGGATAGGCCACGGTGAATACATTGGAGCAGCCATCGCTGGGCGCACCTGCACTCAGTGGGGCGTTGGTGAAATAGTCGAACGCTTGGAGGCAGATCTGGTATTCACCTTCCGGGAGGAGCCCGAGCCGGATATCCTCTTCGGTGATGCCGGTGTACTGGAGTTGGCCGCCTGCATTGGAAACGAAGGGTTGTAGGTCGGTGCCCGAGATCGCGGTGAACCCGACCGGGACATTGAGCGGTGGAGCGTTCCACGGCTGGCCACCCTCGATGGTGACCGAGATGCTGCCATCCATGGTGCTGATGGAACCAGCGAGGTAGATATCGTGCGCAACGGCTCCTGGCAGATCGTTGTGGATCAAGACCGAGATCTGCTGCGGGTTCTGGAAGTATTGTACGTAGCTCGCGGTGTACGGCGGGTTCACCGTGGTGCTCAACGTCAGCGGGTTCAGCTGAGCGCGCACGCCGATGATGGTGAGGAGCGTGAGAGCGGTCAGCGAAGAGCGCAAGGCGGATCGGTGGGCCATGGCACTAGGTCTTGGGTTGGAACACGAACACGTAACCGGCCAGCAGGCGTATCTCGGTGAATTCGCGGGAGGCCACGAACGTGGTACTGTTCAACAGGCCGTTCACCGTGAGTTGAAAGCGATGCATCGCCGTTACGCGGTACTGCCAAGTGGTGTTGGCGTTCACGGTATTGCCCGCGTTGGCGCCATCCTGCAGGGCGGCGTTCCATGAAGCGGAGAGCGCACCGGTGAGCCTTTGCCTGGCCATGGTGCGGGAGATCCCGAATGTGGGCCCTACGAGGATGTAGGTGCTGCTGACCGAGGTGTTGCGGCTGAAGTTGATGCCCCCGTTCACCGAAAGGTTATCTGCATTTCGGGTGCGATTGAGGAAGAGGTTGCCATAGATCACTTCATTCTCGGCGGTGGCGAAGGTGTTGTAGGGATTGAGGTCCTGCAGTTGTTGCAGGCCACCGGTGAGGCTGATGGTGAAGGTGCGCTGGCTGTTGGTGCGCACATACCGCTGCGAAAGCGTCATGCTCCGGTTCACCTGTGCTACGCGGAACGTATCGCTGAGCGCGCGCAGACCGGCTTGTTGTTCAATGCCGTAGTTGCTGAGGTTGATATCCGCACCGTACGTGCGTGAAGGGTTCCAGCTCACGTTGGCCGAGCCGATGCGACGGACCGAGGTGGCCATTTTGCGGCCGCTCAAGTTGTCCTGCTGCTGGCCGTAGCTGCCGCTCAGACGTAGTTTGTTCTTCCACAGGCGGAGGCTCGGTGCAACGGTGATGGCGCGCAGATCGGCCGCTTGGTAGTAGGCGCCGAGCGAACGGTAGTCCGGATCCACTTGCTTCACTTCGCCACGCAAGCTGAAGATCTTGTACGCATAGGTGAGGGAGGTGTGGCCGGCGAACAACAGCTTCGCACCCAGGCGCGGGTTGAAGACGCCCTGCAAGGAAGCGGGCACATCGGTGGCCACGATGGCTGGTGCGCGCAGGTCCTCGTTCATGGCGCTGCCTCCTGCATCGAATTGCCAGGTGATGCGTTTGCCTAGAGCGAGTCTGCCGCTAACACCGAGCGCCACGTTCTGTTTAGGTGCCGATGCGGGATCGTTGCTCACCACCTCGGGAATGGAGGTGGTGTCATCCTCGGCCTGGAAGACCATCACATCGAAGTAGTTCCGCCGGTTGCCTACACCCACCTTGACACCGTAGCCGGTGCGTTCGTAAGCCGGCCGTGGTGCGATGGAGGCGAGCGTGTCCTGCGCCACCGGCTTGTTGAAGCGGCCGTAGAACGCGGCGAAGCGGAACCCCTTCGGCTCCAACTCCACGCCTGCGCCGAAGAACTGCACGCCGGCCATGGTGTACGGGTTGAAACGAATGCTGCGGTAGCCCAAGTGCAACTTGGCCCACTTGTAATAGGGGCTCATGCCATAGCGGTTGAAGGGCTGGGTCCACGTGCGCTGTTGCGAACCCACGTTGAAGCTCACCGGCACCTGCCAGCCATAGAGGCTCAGGGTAACAGCACCGGTGGTGTTCCACCAGAAGGGCTCGTTGCGCGGGGTGCCGTCACCGCTGTAGAAGTAGGGCCCGCCCATCACCGAAAGGCTGCCGTTGACCCGCACCGGCTTCTCCTTGCCGATGGCGCCCAGGTCCTGTGCGGTAACGCTCAGCACCATGGCCCAAGGGAGGAGCGCGGCTAAGAGGTGGTGCAGCGGAAGACGGTACATGCTGGCCTTGGTGGACGTTCCACGCTTGGCCAAAAGTGCCTGCGCCGTGCTGGCCCGGCAATACCCCGTGTGTAGTACGCGCTACCGCCCGGGGTAGACCTTGCGCACGGCCTCCATACGCCCGTTCACCTGCAGTTTGCTGTAGATGCGCCGCACGTGCACACGTACGGTCTCCGTGCTGATACCCGCTTTGGCGGCGATCTCTTTGTACTGCAATCCGGAGGCGAGGCCATCGAGCACTCCTTTCTCCCGGTCGGTGAGCAGCTCGTCGTTGATCTGTTGCCGGGTCTCCTGCTGGAAGCTGCTCACCACCAAACGAGCGATGGCGCTGTTCATGGGCGATCCTCCTTTGTGGATGTCGTGGATCGCTTCGAGCAGTTCTTCGGTGGTGGTGCTTTTCAACAGGTAACCCGTGGCACCGGCACAGAGGGCCTGGAAGATGTAGGCCGGGTTCTCGAAGATGGTGAGCATCAGGTATTGTACCTCGGGCTTCACCACCTTGGCTTCGCGCACGCAATCGATCCCGCTCTTACCGGGCATATTGATGTCCATCAGCACCACTTGCGCCGTGAGCTCTTCGATGTGTTCCAGGAACGCATCGCCACTGGCATACGTGCGTACGAGTTGAAGCCCATCGGCCCGTTCGATACGGCGACGTAGCAATTCGCGCAGTTCATCATCGTCCTCAACGATGACGATACGGACCGGGGCGCTTGCCATGTGGGCAAGATAGCGTTTCCCGCTGGATATCAAGTGTTGAGGGCAAGGTCCAGCTGGAGCCGGGTGCCCTTGGTACCATCCAAGCTCAAGCGTGCACCGATGCGTTCCGCACGTGCCCGCATATTGGACAGACCATGACCACTCGCCTGTTCCTTGTCGCCCATTCCTTTGCCATCATCCTCCACCACCAGGCGAATGGACCGTTGGTCGGTACGCATCACCACCCCGATGTGCTCCGCCTTGGCATATTTGATCGCATTGTTCAGCCCTTCCCGCAGGATGAGGTAAACGTCCCTTTTCGTTCCTGGATCAAGGGTCACATCGGGCCCTTCGTGCACGCAGTCTATCGTGTACTTGACGTGGCTCCATTCGAGCATCCGTTCAGCATGGGCACGCACCCGTTCGGTAAGCCCGGCGAGCGAGTCGTGGTGCGGGTCTATGGCCCAAACGATATCGCCGAGCGAACGATTGGCTTCGGCAGCGACACGTTCGATATCCCGTGCGGTACGTGCCAGCGCAACGGGATCGTTCTTCAGTACGATGCCCACCTCACTGCTCAGCATGGCGAGTTTGGTAAGGTCGCTGCCGAGTTGATCGTGCACGTCGCGGGCGATACGGGTGCGCACTTCGGACGCTTCACGTTCCTTTTCGCTGATGATCAATTGCTCCTGTGCGCGCACCAGTTCTTCATTCTTAGCGCGCATGGCAAGGGCGCTACGTGCGCTGTTGCGGTAGAGGCCGAACCCGAGCGCGGCGATGACAAGAAGTAGACCGCCGCCGAGCAGTGCATTGCGCTTCTTTCGCTTTTCCTCAGCCAGTTCAGCGGCCACCCTCTCGGCCTCGCGTTCCTGCTCCGCCTTCATACGCACTTCGGTGATCGCCTGTGTCTTTTCGATATCGAGGTCGTTCGTGTGAGCTGTTCGGGCTTTGTCCAGATAGGACAAGGCCTGTGCACTTTCTCCGGTGGCGCTTGCCACCAGCGCGAGCAGTTCGTAGGTACGGGATCGGTACTCGTTGTTCTCCAATTCAAGGGCGATGCGTTCGGCTTCCAGCAGTATCGAACGCGCCTCTTGATACTTGCCGACGCCACAAAGGGCTCGTGCCAACTGACCGAGGTAGATGCACCGTTGGCCGAGATTCTCATCGTTCCGGAGCTCCGAGGCGGCCATTCGCAAGTAGTGCAAGGCACTGTCGAAGCGCTCCTCTTTCATGTGGATCTCGGCGATGTCCATGCGGCACAGCGCTGCATGGTTGAGGAGCTCCATACGCTCGTAGATGCCGAGTGTCTTGCGTTGGATGAGCAATGCGCTATCCCGGTCCGCCTCATCGAAGAGGATGGTCCCGAGTCCCGAATAGGTGTTGGCCAGGTTACCATCCTCGGGCAGCTTGTCCAGGATGGCCAGCGCTTGGAGCGTGAGTGATTTCGCGCGGGGGATGTCGTCCGTGGCGCGGAACTGATAGGCCTGGTAGTTCATGGCGGCCGCCCGCAACTTCAGATCGCCCATGCGCTCGGCCACACGTTCCATGGTGGTGAAGGCCGCCAAGGCTTCGGCATACCGACCGGCATAGTGGTGGGCGACCCCTTCGAGCTTCGCGGCTTGCAAAGCGCGCTGGTCCAGCAGCCTCTTGTCACCGCCGTCGTCGATGGCATTGATCGCGTCGGCAGCGAGGCGCGCTGCCCTGTACGATCGTTCCGTTTCGCCGGTGGCCACCCACGCTTTCGCACTGTCCAACAGCTGATCGACCCGCACGGTATCGGCCCATCGGCCCGCCTTTCCGTTCGCGGGGAAAAGCGACTCCACTGCGATGTGGGTACTGTCCTGTGCAAGGACTGATGCTGCTGTGCAAAGCAGGAACAGGACAGGAGCGAGCATCCTCATGGTCGGTGGTCGGATCTTACACGTCGGATGCAACGAAGATCCAACTTCATTCCGATCGTGGAAATAACCCACGAGGGTTAAGCGGGCGATAGGTCCACGCGGAACCGTATGCATGTTCCTGATCCGGCATCGCTGGCAATGGTCAATGAGCCGCCGATGTGTTCAGCCCGATGGCGCATGTTCTCGAGTCCATGACCGCTTTTGGGTGCGCCGCTCATACCAATGCCATCATCGCACACCTCGAACTGCACGAACGAAGCGGATGTCTTGAAGACCACACGGATGTGTTCTGCCTTCGCGTATTTGATGGCGTTGTTCAGGGCCTCGCGGAGGATCAAATAGATATCGCGTTTGGTGGCAGGGTCCAAGGATGTGTCGGGCCCTTCATGCCTACAGTCGATGGTATGGGCCACATGGCTCCACAGGAGCATACGTTCACAATGCGCACGAACGCGTTCGGTGAGTCCCGCCAGCGAATCGTGATGGGGGTCCACGGCCCATACGATGTCGCCAAGTGAGCGGTTCGCTTCAGTGGAAACGCGTTCCATGTCTGCGGCCAATTCGGAAAGCGCCGTCGGGTCCTCGTTGGCCAAGGCCTTCGCTTCACTGCTTAGCAGGGCGAGTTTCGTGAGGTCGCTACCCAATTGGTCATGTACATCACGAGCGATGCGCGTTCGCACTTCGGCGGCTTCGCGCGCGCGTTCACTCACTACCAGTTTCTCCTGGGCGGCTTCGATGGCGCGTTTGGCCCTCGTCGTGTACCGCATGCGCACCCACGCCGCGGATCCCAGCACAGCAGCGATCACCAGCAAGGCCAACAACCAGGTACGTTGTTCCCGGTGTCTCGCCTCGGTCCGTGTTCGTTCGGCCACATGGCGTAGGCTGTCCGTTTCCGCCGCGCGCTCATAGGCGTACTTGAACCCGCTGCGCAACAATTCGCGCTGGTTCTCTTCGCGGAGGATGCTGTCGTTCAGCAGCACGACGCGCTCGTGCACCGTTAGTGCTTCTTGCCAGCGACCGAGCGCCTTCAAGGCCGCATATCGCGCAGCGGCAGCATCGCGCTGCAGGTTCAGTTCCTCGGCGCGTGCTGCGGCGCTGTCGGCGGCCACGGCCATCGCGAGCGCAAGGGCTGGTTCACCTGTCCGTAGGAGCACATTGCTCATCCCCACGAGTGCATTGCTCAACCCGTATGGCAGGTCTTCTTCCCGGGCCATCACCACGTTCTGCTCGAAGAGCGCCTTGGCTTCACTGGTCCGGTGTTGTGCGAGCAGAAGCGTTGCCAAGCGGTTGCGCACGTTCACCAGTCCGTGGTGGTCGCCGATGGCCAGTCTGATCGCTTCGCTACGGCGGTAGGCTTGCCTCGATCCGGTGGTATCGCCCAGTTCTTCGAGGCACGAACCGATCTCCTCTAGTTGCGTGCCCAATTGATGCTGATCGTCGAGTTCCTCCGCCATCGCTGCGGCACGACGGTAGTATCCGAGCGCCTCGTTCCAGTCGCTTTGGTTGAGGTACAGGCCGCCGAGGTTAGCCAGCGAGGTGCAGATGCCGCGCTTGTTGCCTAGCAGCTCCTGGATGTGCAGGCTCTGTTGGTAGAGGTCCACGGCCTTGCCATGGTCGCCGCGGAGCATCTGCACGCGTCCGATGGCGTTGAGGTCGTTGGCGATGCTCGCGCTATCCGCCAGGCGCTCGTGGAGGGCCAAGCCTTCTTGATAGAGCGTGAGCGCGGAATCCAGATCCCCGAGGAAGGAGAGCATACTGCCCATGTTGCTGATCACGTCGGCCTGTCCTTCGGCATCGCCATTGCGCCGATGGAGAGCAAGCGCCGTGTCATAATGCAACAGGGCGGTCCGCATATCGCCGCGCACGTACCATACGGCGGCCAGGAGCTCGCTCGCTCGAGCGACGAAGACCGGGTTGTTGCGTTCACGTGCATCGTGCTGCAGTTGAAGTCCGAGGGCGTACGCACTATCCGGATCACTGAACAGGAAGCCGTCCCAGACCAGGTCGTAGTACGCCCTGAAGCGGATGCTGTCCGGCTGTGCCGCATCGTTGGCGAGCGTGCGTAGCGAGTCGATGCCGGTTTGGGAGAATGATGGTGCACCGAGCAGGATGAGCGCACCCGCTATCCAAGATCGCAGTCCGGTCGATGCGGTCAGTCGTGGCATCCGTACTTCAGGCCAATGGAGCATCCAAGCGGATCAAGGTACCACCTCCGGCCTCACTGGCAATGACCAGATCGCCGGCCAAGCGATCGGACCGCTCCTTCAGATTGCGTAGCCCGTTGCCGGTCCGCAACGCACCCGGAACATGGAAGCCCACCCCATCATCCTTGACCTGGATCCGCACCCGCTCCTCCCGTGCGGTAAGGTCCACTTCGATCATCGAGGCTTGGGCATATTTGATCGCGTTGTTCAATGCTTCGCGTAGGAAGAGGTATAGATCACGCTTGCGGGCTGGATCGATGTGGCGGTCGCGCCCCTCCAACACGCAATGGACACGATAGGCGACCCCACTTCGTGCGAGCATGCGTTCCGCGAACTGTTTCGAACGATCCGCCAGACCGATCAGGCTATCATGTTCGGGATCAACGGCCCAGACGATGTCGCTTAACGATCGGCCGGCTTCATGGGCCACGCGATCGATGTCCGCCACCAGTTGCGGTACGGAGGCTGGATCATCCTTCAAGCTGGCCTGCACCTCGCTTCCAAGTAGGCTGAGCTTGGTGAGGTCACTTCCAAGCTGATCGTGCACATCACGTGCGATGCGTGTGCGCACTTCGGAAGCTTCCCGTTGTTTTTCCGCCGAGATCAGTCGTTCCTGCGCTTCCAGCACCATCGCATTCGCCTGGCGTTGTGAGCGCCATCGGAGCCAGAACGCGGTTGCGGCACCCACCGCGGCGCATGCGAGGGCGATCAAGAGCCAGCGTTGATTACGCTCCCGATCGGCTCGGTAGGCCTGGATGATGCCTTCGCTACGCAACGTCTCCGCTCGCCCGATGCTGTCTCGCACTTCTTTTTCCCGGAATGCAGCCAGCAACAGCTCTTCCCGCCCGCTCATGGCGGCCACACTGTCCTTCAGAACGGTCCACACCTCGGTCAGGCGCAGGGCGTCGGCCGTACGGCCCTGCTGTTTGTACAGCTCTTTGAGCTTGCCAGCCGCATATAGCATGGAGCCTTCGTCGCCCAGTTCGCGCGCCACGCCCACGTAGCTGTTCTCCGATGCCATTCGGAACCCCTCCAACAGCCGGTTTTCGGCCTCCTGTGTACGACCAAGTCGCCACAGGCCTTCACCGATGAGTACCGTACACGCGCAATGCGCCGCGTCATCGTCCATCCGGCCAGCCAGTACCTCGCATTGTCGTGCGCGTCGGACGCCCTCTTCCACGCGTCCTTGTCCGTACAACAAGCGCACCAAGGGCACGAGCGTAGGCAAACTGTCCCATGCGTTGTCCGTCCGCGCTGCTGTGATCAAACCCTTCAGCAGCAAAGCCTCTGCGGCCGATGTGTCGCCTTGTAGCAGCGCGAGATCGGCGCGTTCGTTCAATACCGCGATACTGTCTACCGGAGAGGTGGCGCGCACGGAGTCCAACAAGGCCGATGCCCTCTCGGTCTGTTTGCGCTGCACGGCGCATCGTGCCAGGTGGACGATGGCTTGCGTACTGAGCCGAGCGTCGTTCAGTGCTTCGGCAATGGCCCGTTCCCTTCCGAACGCCTCCACGGCGCGAGTCCACGAGCCGGTCACCTGATAGACCAGACCGAGCGCATCCCAACATTCTCCCACGGCTCGTTGGTGGCCAACGGCCTGGAATTCCTCCATGGCCGCCTGTAGGGAGGCCAATGCGAGCGGGATGTTGCGGGCGAACTTGGCCCGGTAACCGGTGAAGAAGTGGAAGGCCCCGCGCGCATGGCGGGCGCGCTGGCGCACAGCCGCTTGCGGATGTAGCAGGAGTTCAGCGCTCAGCGGATCCAGTCGGTGGAGGTAAGGCAAGGCGCGGTCCGAAGTGGTCCAGGACTCCACTGCCCAAATGAGCAGGCGCAATTGCAACGTGTCTTTCTTCTGCGGATCGAGCAGCGGCGTGATCGAATCCAAGCGCGCGGCGTTCTCCTGTGCCTGGGAGGAGGAGGCCGGAACGCACGATGCTAGAACGGTGAATACGAGCGCTTTCCGCATCGGGTCAAAAGTGGTGCCTCTTCTCGGCTGCAGCAATAACCCGCTCAGGTTAGATCATGCCACATCGCGTTCATCCAGCTCGGTCACCACTCATCACAATGGAAACATTATTCAGTGCAAAACGTTTCCAGTGTGTTCGGATCGCCATACGTTTGCACCCCGATCCGAAAAGGATCACCTGGAGAACGGCCATGGAGCCCAAGAAGAAGGACATCCTGGAGCAAGCGCTGAAGTTGTTCATGCGCTTCGGTGTCAAGAGCATGACCATGGATGATGTGGCCACACAGCTCCGCATCAGCAAGAAGACGCTTTACGAGCATTTCTCCGACAAGAACGACCTGGTGGAGCAAGTGGTGATGGGGGTGTGCAAGCACCACCGTGTCACGATCGAGGCTATTTGTGAGCGCGGGCTTAACGCCATCGACGAGAACCACGAGATCACCAAGTTCATCGTGGCGCAGATCGGCGGGGTGCACCCCAGCGTGCAGTTCGATCTGCAGAAGTACCACCCGAAAGCATGGTCCATCCTGGACGAGACCGAGCGCACTGATATCTACCGCTGCGTGAGCACCAACCTGAAGAAGGGGCTCAAGGAAGGCCTCTATCGGGATGATCTGGATGTGGAGGTGATCACGCGCCTGTACATCGCCCGCATGGATGCCACGTGGGATGGCCAGGTCTTCCCGCAGGACCAGTTCAACATCAGCGAAGTACTTTGGAAGCACTTCGAATACCACATCCGCGGTATCGCCAGCAAGAAGGGGCTGGACTACCTGGAGAAGAAAGTGAAGAAAGAACGACCATGAGATCAATAGCGATCACCATCAGCCTGGCCATGGCCACCACCCTGGCCGCCCAAGGTCCTGTGAGCCTTAGCCTGCAACAGGCCCTGGACCTGGCCGCCAAGCAGAGTTATGCCGTGCAGGCCAGCGAGCTTGAGGCGGAGAAGTCGCGCGCCAAAGTGAAGGAGATCACGGCCATCGGTCTGCCGCAGATCAATGGCGAGGTGCAGCTCCAGAACTTCATCGATGTGCCCACGCAGCTGATCCCGAATTTCTTCTCGCCACCCGGCACCGGAGGTCCGGAGTTCATCGCCGCGCAGTTCGGTCTGCCTTGGAACGCCAGCGCGGGCGCCACCTTGTCGCAGCTCATTTTCGATGGTAGCTACATCATCGGCCTAAAGGCGACCAAGGCTGTAGCCGAGCAGAGCCAGCAGGAATTGGAGAAGGCCGCTGCCGACGCCCGTAACCAAGCCGCGAAAGCCTACTTCGGTGTGCTCAGTGCGGAAGAAGGTGCACGGTTGGCCGGAGAGGGTATTCCCTTGCTGGAGAAAAGCCTGATGGAGGTCGGTGCCATGCGCGATGCGGGTTTCATGGAATCCATCGATGTGGATCGTATCACCATCCAACTGGAACAGGCCAAGACCTTACAGCGCAGCTTCCAGCAACAGGCCGCCGTGGCGCGCATGATGCTCGCACTCGCCTTGGGCATTCCGCAAGGAACTCCCATCACGTTGACCGATGACCTGAACAAGATCCTGAGCGATCCGAATGAGACGGCGTTGAGCGAGATGGCATTGGAACCCGCCAGCCACATCGAGCAACAGGTCGCCGAGAACATCGTGTTGCTCTCCGACCTTCAGCGAAAGAACGAGCGCAGCAAGGCGCTGCCATCACTGGGCGGCTTCGTATCGCACCAGCAGGTGTGGAACGGGCCGGACTTCGATCCCGGAGGCACCTATCCGTTCTACCCCACCACGTTGTGGGGCCTCAAGCTCACGGTGCCCATCTTCAGCAGCACCAGCCGTATCCAGAAGGTGAAGCAGGCCAGCCTGGCCCTGAAGCAGGCCGAGGTGAACCGCACCGCCACCACCGAACGCTTGAAGGTGTTCGCGGAACAGAGCCGCACACAGGCGCGCACGGCGTATGACAACTTCAAGACCGAAGAACGGAGCATGGCGTTGGCCAAGAGCATCTTCGATCGTACGAGCATCAAGTTCACGGAAGGTGCCGCAGCCAGTTTCGAGCTCACCCAAGAGCAAGGGAACTACCTCATGGCCCAACAGACGTACATCCAACGCGTGATCGAATTGCTGATGGCGCGTGCCGACCTGCGCAAAGCGCTCGACCTCTACTGAACCACCCTCTGCATAACCGAAGATGAAGAACATCCTTCTACCCCTTACAATAGCCGCACTGCTCGTCGCTTGCGGAGCAGCCGCGCCGGAAGGCGAGATCGGCCAGAAGAAAGCCGAGTTGGAAACGCTGAAAGCGAACTACAAGGAGCTGGCTTTGCAGATCAAGGACCTTGAGACCTGGATCGCCGCGAATGACAGTAATGCCGTGCGCAACTTGCCCGTGGTCACCGCTCAGCCCTTGGCCATCGGTCCGTTCACGCACTACGTGGATGTACATGGCACGGTGCGCGCGGATCAGGCGGCTGCCTTGTACTCGGGAGGTGGTCGAGTGCGCCGCATCCTGGTGAGCCCAGGTGATCGTGTGCGTACCGGGCAGCTGATCATCAGCATAGACAACGACCTGGCCGCGGAGCAGATCCAACAAGCAGAAGCTGCCTACGAGCTGGCGCGTACCGCCTTCGAGAAACAGCAGCGCCTGTGGGACCAGAGGATCGGCAGCGAAATGCAGTTCCTCCAAGCCAAGAGCCAGAAGGAACAGGCCGAAGCCGGTCTGGCGGCCGTACGTGAACAACAGCGGCTCACGAATATCACCGCCCCCTTCGATGGTACGGTGGACGATATCATGGTCCGCGTCGGCGACATGACCAGCCCGATGCAGCCTGCTGCGCGCGTGGTCAATCTCAGCGGTGTTCAGTTGGAAGCCGATGTGCCCGAAGGCTATCTGCGCACCGTGCGTTCCGGCGCTCCGGTCAAGGTGTACTTCCCATCGGTGGGGGATACCCTCAGCGCGCAGTTGGACCATGTAGGCCAGTTCATCGACCCCAGCAACCGCACCTTCAAGGTCACCGTACGGGTGCCCAAGGGCGAGGAGATGATGCGTCCGAACCTGCTCAGCGACATCAGCATCCAGGACTATCACACCGATAGTGCGCTGGTGTTGCCAAGCCGGGCCGTGCTGCAGGATGTGAATGGCAACAATTACATCTACGTGCTGGACCGCGGTACGGGCGACGAAGCCAAGGCCCGCAAGGTGTTGGTGAACCGTGTAAGCGAATACAAAGGCCGCCTGAGCGTAACGCCGGCGGAACCCGGTGGACTGAAAGGTGGCGAGATGATCGTGGATGAAGGCGCCAAGAACGTGAGCGACGGTCTGGCCGTACGTATCGCGAACAATTGATCAGAACATGAGCACCAACGATATCGAGAAGGACCTGCACGGGCCGGAACGTCAGTTCGCCATCACCACTTGGGCGGTGAACAACCGCACTACGGTGATCGTGCTCACGATCTTGATCTGCATCCTCGGCATTCGAGCCTACTTCGTGATGCCCAAGGTGAGCTTCCCGGATGTGGTCACCCCCGAGGTTTTCATCGCCACACCGTACAACAGTAGTTCGGTGGTGGACATCGAGAAGCTCATCACCAAGCCCATCGAGAAGGAGCTCAACACCATCACCGGTGTCGATGAGATCAAGAGCACCAGCGTGCCCAACTTCAGCTCCATCCACATCAAGTTCGATTACAGCGTAACCCCCACCGAAGCATTGCGCAAGGTGAAGGATGCGGTGGACAAGGCACGCGGTGATGCCAATTTCCCGACCGATCTGCCCGCCGAGCCGAACGTGTTCGAGATGAACTTCTCCGAACTGATGCCGGTGATGAACATCAACCTGAGCGGCGACTACCCGATGGAACAGCTCCACGAGTACGCCAAGCACTTGGAGGACCGCATCGAAGACCTGTCGGAGATCAACAAGGTGGAGATCCGTGGTGTGCCCGAGCGGGAGGTGAAGGTGAGCGTGGACCTGGCCTCCATCGAGGCGCTTCAACTGAACTTCGACGACATCGCCAATGCGTTGCGAAGTGAGAACCTGACGATGAGCGGCGGCGACATCCTCACCAAGGACCAACGCCGGAGCGTGCGCGTGATCGGGGAGTTCGTGGACATGGAGCAGATCCGGAACATCGTGGTGAAGAACGAAGGCCAGCGCGAAGTGCGTCTCCGCGATGTGGCGGATGTGACCTTCGGCTTCAAGGAGCCCGAGAGCTTTGCCCGGGAATATGGCAAGAGCGTGGTGATGTTGGATGTGATCAAGCGTGCCGGCGAGAACCTGCTCGACGCCAGTGACAAGATCAACGCCATCATCAAGGAGGATCATGGCACGGTGCTACCCAAGGACCTGAACATCTCCCTCACCAGCGACCAGAGCGATCAAACGCGTGTGAGCGTGGATGAGCTGATGAACCACATCGTGCTTGGTGTGATCCTCGTCGTGGGGGTATTGATGCTCTTCCTGGGCTTGCGCAACGCGCTCTTCGTCGGTCTCGCGATCCCCATGTCCATGTTCATCTCCTTCACGCTGCTCAACGCGTTCGGGGTCACCTTGAACATGATGGTGCTCTTCGCGCTTATCCTCGCCTTGGGCCGCTTGGTGGATGATGGTATCGTGATCGTGGAGAACATCCACCGTCACATGACCAACGGCGAACCGGCCCTCAAGGCTACCCGATTAGCCGTGGGCGAGGTGACCATGCCGATCATCGCCGCCACTACGGCCACGGTAATGGTCTTCGTGCCCTTGTTGTTCTGGCCGGGTATGATGGGTGAGTTCATGAAATACCTGCCGATCACGTTCATGATCGCCCTGGCCAGCTCGCTCTTCGTAGCCCTCGTGGTGAACCCTGCGTTGGCTTCCAAGTTCATGAAAGTGGAGGAGGAGCACATGCCTACGAAGAAGATGTGGCGCCTGGCCATCATCCTGACCATCGTGGGCGCTGTTGTGGGGGCACTGGGAGCAGGGGCGCAGAGCAAAGGCCTATTCGGTCTCGGCATGCTCACGATCTTCTTCGGTGTCATGGGTGTGGCCAACGAGAAGCTTTTCGTCCCCGCCGCCAACTGGTTCCAATACAAGTGGCTGCCTCGACTGGAGGCTCGCTACGAACGGTTGCTGCGTTATGCGCTCGTGAAACATCACCCGCGCACCTTCCTCTTCGGGACCTTCGGCCTGCTGATCCTGGTGATCGTGGCGCTGATGTTGTTCCCGGTGCCGAGCGTGTTCTTCCCCACCAACCAGCCCCAGTTCATCAACGTGTTCATCGAGGCACCCATCGGCACGGACATCCTGAAGACCGACAGTGTGACACGCCTTGTGGAAGCACAAGTGATGAAAGTGGTGAACACCCCCGAATACCTGGAGGTGCGCGAGGTGAAGAACGACCAAGGAGAAGTGGTGGGTACCGATACGGTGAACTTCCTGGTGAACTCGGTCATCGCCCAAGTGGGTGAAGGCACCAGCGACCCAGGGAGTCAGGAAGTGGAACTGAGCGCAACGCCCCACAAGGCGCGGATACAGATCAACTTCGTGAAGTTCGCCGACCGCCATGGGATCAACACGAACGATGTGCTCGCGCGTCTGCAGCAGAACGTGGTCGGCTATCCCGGCGTGGTCACTACCATCGCCAAGAACGCCGATGGTCCGCCGGTGGGCAAACCCATCAACGTGGAGATCCGCGGCAAAGAGATCGAAGGGCTGTTGGATGAAGCGGAGCGCGTGAAGAAGTTCATCGAAGACCGCAACGTTCCCGGTGTTGAGGCATTGCGTATCGACATCGACCGTGCCAAACCCGAGATGCCCATCGTGATCGACCGGGAGAAGGCGCGTCGGTTGAACGTGAGCACCTACCAGGTGGCCGATGCCATCCGCACGGCGCTCTTCGGCAAGGAGGTGAGCACGTTCCGGATCGAAGGTGACGACGATGACTACGAGATCAACGTACGCCTGAAGGATGAATATCGCTACGACACACAGCGGATCATGGACATGCGCATCACCTTCCGCGACATGCTCACCGGTCAGATCCGTCAGGTGCCCATCAGCGCCGTGGCGAAGGAGGAGTACCGCACCACCTTCAGCGCGATCAAGCGCAAGGATCTGGACCGGGTCGTGCAGGTGAGCAGCAACGTGATCGCCGGCTACAACAACAACGAAGTCGTGCAGCAGATCAAGGACGAAATGGCCAGCGGCTTCGAAGCCGATGACCGTTACGCCATGCGCTTCACCGGTGAACAGGAGGACCAGGCGAAGGACCAAGGCTTCCTGGGAATGGCTTTCCTGGTGGCCATCTTCGTGGTGTTCCTCATCATCGTGGCACAGTTCAACAGCATCAGCTATCCGGTGATCGTGATGAGCACCGTGGTGTTCAGCACCATCGGCGTGCTGCTCGGACTGGTGGTCTTCCGCATGGAGTTCGTGGGTCTCATGACCACTTTGGGCATCATCTCCCTCATCGGCGTGGTGGTGAACAATGCGATCGTCCTCATGGACTTCGCACGGCTCCTGTTCCAGCGGGCACAACGCAAGTTGGGGCTGGATGAGAACACGATCATCCCCATCGAGGAGAGCCGGGAAGCGTTGATCATCGCGGGTCACACGCGACTACGTCCGGTACTGCTCACCGCGGTAACGGCCGTGCTGGGTTTGTTACCCCTGGCCATCGGGCTCAACTTCAACTTCTTCACGCTCTTCAGTGAACTGGACCCGCATATCCACATGGGTGGCGACAACGTGGTGTTCTGGGGCCCGCTCTCCTGGGCGGTGATCTTCGGCCTCATCTTCGCCACCTTCCTCACCTTGATCATGGTGCCGGTGATGTTGCTGATCGTGATGAAGATCAAACACCGCAGGCAGTGGAAGCGCCAGTTGCGCGCCCAGGCCGCAACGGCTACGCCAGGTATTACACCCAACACGTTACGTCCGGGTACCATCTGACCCCAGCGACCTTGAAGCAAGAAGCGCGGCCAACAAGGCCGCGCTTCTTGCTTTTGGGCTATCCTGTGCTGCGGGCTCCCGCGCCTCACACTTTCGCCGTCTGCTCCAGCAATTGCCGCTGCGCCTCAGGGTCCATGTTCACCACGGGAAGGGCATGCATGCGCACCAGATCGCTGCCGAGCAGGTCCATGGCCGTGCGTTCGAGATCGCGGTAGAGCAGGGCTTTGCTCATGCCTTGGAGCAGGAGCTGACTGCTTCGATGCAAGCGGCCGTCCACCCGGGTGAGCTCTTCGTGGTCGGTGTCCAGCGTGGGGAACAGCAGGAGATGTTTCTCCATGAGCACGGCAGCGAGCTTTTCAGCGGCGGCGACCGTGCGGGTCTGGAAGGTCACGTGGATCATGGGGATGGGTTAAGGACGCCAGGCCTGCCACAGGATACCGGCTTCGTGGTCCAGGCTGAAATACGATTTGCGAAGGCGTGCTTCAAGATCGACCTGTCTAATGCGCGCATCGATCAGCGGCACCTCGCGGGCGTTCACCAGGAACAAGGAGCTCTCACCGGCGTTGAAGCGTTGATTCTCCCCAGCGAGCAGGCGTTCGTTGTTCACCACCATGTTCGCTCCCAGCTGCACCTGGTCGCCGAACACGGCGATGTCGTTCACGCGCTCGCGGATGCGGTTGCGGATGCGCAAGCGATCGCGTTCCAGGCCGAGGTCGGCATCGGTCAGGCGCAACCGGGCGATGGTGAGTTCGCCCCGCTCGCGGCGAAGGAACAACGGCACTTGGAAGCCCACGCCGAACTGGTGGCCTTGTTGCAGCAGGCCCACGCCGGGTTCGTTGTTGAGCGCGCCGCCGTCGCCGAGCCACTGGTACTTCAGGTCCAACTCGGGTTTCAGCATCTCGCTGCGTAGGCGGCGGTCCACCTCCAGCTGTTCGATGCGCGCGGTGGCTTGCGCGAGCAACGGGTGTTGCACCAAGGCGCTATCGATGGTGGCCTCGTTCAGTGCGGGCGCAGGAGGGGAGAAGAGATCGCTTCCATCGGGCAGTGTCCCGGGGGCGAGCTCGAGCGGGCGTTGAGCCGCATCCCACAAATGGTTGCTCAGGCGCAGGCCCGCGTTGCGGAAGTTGAGCGCGGCCTGCTGTTGGCGCATTTGTCGATCCTGCAGTTGGATGTACGCTTCGAGCGTGTCGATCGCGGGTCGGTCGCCGCCGCGCCAGCTGCCGCGTACGGCCTCCAAACGGATGCTGGCCAAGGCCACTGCGGTATCGCTCACCTGCAATGCCCGGTACGCGGCCACCCAGTCGGTATGGTCGTTCAGCGCTTGCAGGAGCAGGTCGTTCAACAGTTGCACCTGCTCGGCTTCGGTGGCGCGCTGGTAGGCCTGCGCACGGCGCAGCGCGGCTCTTCGCTGATCGATGAAGAGCCCTTGTCCCAGGCTGATGCTGCCACCGACCTTCAGCAAGCCATCATCGGGAGTGCTGGCTTGTGGATCCAGGAATTGCCCGGCGTTCTCCTGGAAGGCTGCGAACAATTCCACGCCGTACCACGTGGGCACCTTCAGGCCCGCATCGAAGAGCTGGAAGTAGTTCTTCTCATCGAAGGTCTTCTCGTCGTAGTTCGCTGTGGCTTTTGGATCGAAGCCGCCGCGCGCACTGCGCACGCTGGCCGCCCCGAGTTCGGGTCGCAAGGCGGCCTGGCGAGCCATGGGGTGGTTCTCCAGCACGATGCGCACGAAGGCCTCGCGGGTGAGCACGGGGGGCACCTGCGCCTGCGTGGAGGCCCCGAGCATCACCGCGACCAACACGGACCACCAACGAGAGGGAAGCCTGCCCATCATTCCTTCTTATTCGCCTTGTCCTCTGCTTTCGTTTCCTCGGCAGCCGCAGCGTAGAGGTCGGGCGGGAAGCCGTTGACCTGTCGCCACAGTTCGTACCAGATGGGTACATCGCTCATCAGGGCGAAGCCGACCGCACCACCACCCACGCGCAGGGCCGTAGGCCACTCTTGATCGGCCTTGTCGGGGCCCACCAGGATGCGGTACTTGCCATTGGGGCTGATGAAGTTGTCGATGGCCACCACGGTGCCCCCGAAGGTGCCGTAGCTGCTGTTGGGCCATCCGCTGAACACGATGCTGGGCCACCCGTCGAAGATGAAACGCACCTTCTGGCCTGCGGTGATCAGGGGCATGTCCATCGGGCGTACGTAGAGTTCCACGGCCAGGTCGAAACGTGCGGGCATCACGCTCACCAACGGGTCGCCTTCCTTCACCGTTTCGCCCACCCCGGTGACGATGGCCTTGGTGATGTAGCCGCGCTGCGGAGCGGTGACGTAGTAGTTGCCTGCACGCACCGTGTAGTTGGCCAGGTCCACCTGCATCTTGCTCACCTCGCCTTCGGTGGTGTACATCTGGCTCATGCTCGCGAACTTCTCGCTCTCCGCCTTGCTTAGCTTATCGCGGTAGTCGTTGCGTATGCCGTTCACTTCAAGCTGCGCGTTGAGCAGTTCGTTGCGCGCGTCGAGCAATTTGTTGCGCGCATCGATGAGCGTTGCGTTCGCTCGCTGTTGCGCAACCTGGCGGCGTTCGAGTTCCACCTTGCTGATGAGACCTTCCTTGAACTGTTGTTCGCCGCGGAGGTACTGGTCATCGGCCACCTTGATCTCCGTTTCGGCGGCCACCACGCGGATGCTGTCGCTTTGCAATTTGAAGCGCGCCTGCTGGATCTTGTTCTGTGCCTGTTCCAGTTTGATGCGCAAGCCCGCCGTCAACGCATCGATCTGTGCATCCAGCGCATGCACCTTCTCCTCGTAGCTCTTGGTGGTCAGCTCCTTCGCAGTGATCTGTTGTTGCGTGCGTTCCAGGAGCTGTGGATCGAAGTACTCGGGTTTCACCTCGCTCAACCGCAGGATGGTATCGCCCTTCTCCACCAGCTGTCCTTCGCGCACGAACCACTCTTCCAATCTTCCCGGAATGATGCTGTGGATGGTCTGTGGACGTTGATCGGGGGTGAGGCTGGTGACGGTGCCTCGCGCGCGGATGTTCTGGGTCCAGGGAAGGAACATGCCTGCCAGCACGACCAGGCAGATCGCGATGAGCCAGCGGGAGAAGAGGTCGGTGGCACGCGCCCGGCCTATGGTGCGGAAACACGTGAACGTGCTCCTATTGAGCACGGGCACCGGGTTCTGTGGGCTGAGATCGAGCATGGTCTATGACTACGCGGTCCGTCCGTTGCGCAAGTGAATGGTGCGTGAGCAACGCTGCTGCACCCAGGGGTCGTTGCTCACGATCAGCAGTGTCCAGGGTCGCTCGGGCGCGGTGATCCAGCCGAGCAGTTGTTCGCGGTCGTGTACCTCCCAATCCTGCAGGCTGTCCTCCAGCAGGATCATGCGTGGGCTGCCAGCGATGGTGCGGGCTTGCACGATGCGTTTCACCAGGCTGCGGGGAAGACGGGCACCCTGTGGGTCGAGTTTCGTGAGAAGGCCATCGGGGAGCAGGGCCAGTCGTTCCATGAGCCCTGTGACACGGCAGGCTTCGATGATCTGTTCTTCGGTGATCCAGGAACGACCCACGGCGATGTTGTCCATCACCGTGCCGGTGAAGACATCCTCATCGCTCAGGCTATCACCGATCAACGAGCGCACATGCTCAAGGTCGAGGCTGTTCACTGGATGACCGTCCAACTGCAAGCTGCCTTCCGTAGGGGCTATGCCGCCACCCAGGATGCGCAGCAAGGTGGTCTTGCCCGATCCGTTGGTGCCGCTCAGGCACACCTTCTCGCCCGGGGCCAGGTGCAGGTTGATGCCGGCGAGCACCGACCGTTCGTTCCACTTGGAGGTGAAGCCCAGGTCGATCGCATGCACCTCAAGGCCCTTGTTCGGATCCTGGGAGAGCGGGGTAAGGCCGCCGGTCCGTTCCAGTTCGATGTCCGTGACCTGTCCGATCTTCTCCAGCGCGGTCAGCACATCGTATACCGTGGCGATGTTGAGGATGATCTTCTCCACGGCGTTGATCATCAACAGGATCACGATCTCGGCGGCCACGAACTGACCCAGGTTCATCTGTTCGTTGATCACGAGCAGACCGCCCAGTGCGAGCAGCCCAAGGGTCACCACCACCTTGAACACCACCATGGCCGAATACTGGCCCAGCAGGATGCGGAAGTGCTTGCGGCGCGCGCCCACGTAGTGCTCCACGAGCTTGTCGGTGCGGTCGATGGGCAGGTCGGTGGTGCCCACCATCTTGAAGGTGTCCTGACTGCGCCCCAGCTCCTCCAGCCAGAAGGCCACCTTGTACTTGTAGGAGCTCTCCTCCAGGCTGGTGGCCAATCCACGCTTTCCGGTGAATCGGAAGATGAGCGCGAGTAGCAATAGGAGCAAAAGGCCGAACACGATGAAGAAGGGGTGGTAGATGGCGAGCAGGATGATGCAGAGGATGATCTGTAACACGGCGAGCGGAAGATCGAGGAGCAACTTGGCCAGCCCCTTCTGCACACTGATGGTATCGAAGAAGCGGTTCACCAGCTCGGGCAGGTAGCGCCCCCCGGCGGCCTCGAAGTGGATGCGCGGCAGGCGGTAGGCGAATTCCAGGGCGCTACGGGCGAACAGCCGCTGTTGGATGTTCTCCGCCAAGGCCAGCTGCATCACCTGCAGGGCCCCGGTGAATCCCACGCCGATGGTGACGAAGGCGATGAGCACACCCCAGCTGGTGGCCACCTGGCCGCCGCTGATCAGGTTGATGATGGCCTGCACGCCCAGGGGCAGGCTAAGGCTGATGGCCCCGCCCACCAAGGCGTAGAGGTAGATGTGGCCGATCTCGCGCTTGTCCACCTTCAACAGGCGGCCCAGGCGTTGCCAGGGGGTGATGGGGTCCATCATGGGCGCAAATATAGTAATACTATAACGTCAAATAGGACTACTAAGTTCGTCGATGGTGTTACTATATTTGCGCCCATGGTCCGTTACCTGATCGAGCCCGACCCCGGACTCGCGCTCCGCGATGTGAACAGCCCCACCGGCGGTCGCATCCTGCACGAAGGTATCCACCTGATGGACGAGCTCGGCTTGGAGGCCTTCACCTTCAAGAAGCTCGCCGATCGCATCGGCTCCACGGAGGTGACGGTGTACAACTACTTCGCCAACAAACAACGGCTGCTGCAGTACTATTACCAGGTGTATTGGCTCTGGTTGGCCATGCACTGCGAGCAGGAAGGTCGCCTGCTCAAGGACCCGTACGAACGCCTCTGTGGCGACATCCGCGTGCTCTGTGGCCTCTGGGATACCGACCACCGGGCGGGCCAGTTCGATCCGCAGCTCCTGCGCAAGCTGGTGGTGAACGAAGGCGCCAAATCCTTCCTCCACAAGAACGTGGATTCGGACAACGAGCTCATGCTCTTCAAGCCGTACAAGGACCTCTGCGGGCATATCGCCAGTGAGGTGAAAGCGTGCGCGCCGCGTCTGCGCACGGCCCGCTCCTTCGCCACCACCTTGGTGGAGATGTCGCATTCCCTGGAATTCGCCATGGAGCACTTGCCCGCCCTCACCGAACTCAGCGTGAAGCAGGACCGCAAACAGCTGTCGGCGTACCTGATCGACCTCGCGGACCGCTACGTGAACGGCCGCTGAGCGCCTGGCTTCATCCTATGGCGGCCACTGCCAGCACCGGGCATTCCGCCTGGCGCAGTACGCGTTCGGTGGTGTTGCCACGCATGGCATCCAGGAAACCCTCGTGGCCTTTGGTGGCCATCACGATCAGGTCGGCGTTGGTGTGCGATGCCACCTGCAGGATCATGCGTTCCACATCGCCACTCACCACGAGGTGCTCCGTGTGTACGCGCTGGGCAGGTGGCAGTTCGGGTCTCGGTGCGCTGCCCTGATCGCCTACATGCAGCAGGGTGATGTGTACGCCTGCAAGGCCCAGCTGCTGCGCCAGGCGCACGACGAGCTCCACAGCGTGTTGCGGATCGGGATCATTGGCCACGGGTATCAGGATCCGCCGCAGGCGCACAGCACCGGTCGCAGGGTCCACGAAACCGGGCCTGTCGTGTGGCACGAAGAGGGTGGGCGTGGCGCTGCCCCGCGCCAGCGGCTCGGCCACGCGTTTGTGCAACCACGCGGTGCGACCGTTGTGCTGGTGTGTGGCCAGCACGATCAGGTCGGCCGGGTGGCGGTCGAGGTAGTCCAAGCAGGCCACCACGGGGTCTTCGCCTTCGGCCAACACCTTCTTCACACCCAGACCCAGGGCCATCAGTCCATCCATATCGTGCGCACCGCGGATCAGGCCCCATTCCGCCAACTTGGTGCGCACCTGCGGCAGGGTGGCTGCGCTCAGGTCATCCGCGTCATTCACATGCATCAAGGTGAGCCGCGTGTGTGCGGCAGTGGCCAGGCGCAAGGCGTGCAAGAAGGCGGTGGCACTGCCCGCGCTAAGGTCGGTGGGGTGGAAGATGTGCTGCATCACCGAAAGGTGCGCGGCGCACACCATTGGCCGGCTGACGAACGACAGTCGGCCGGTGGTGTGCGCCGTGTCGCTGCTTCACTCCTTGATGAAGCGCGTCACCTGCGCCGCACCTTCCCCTTCCTGCACCAGCAGGTAGGCGCCCGGCAGCAACGCTTCGGTATCCACCACCGTGCTGGTGGGGCTGGTGAAGCGGCCTTCGGCCACGGTGCGGCCTTGCAGGTCCACGATGCGCCAGGGTCCACTGGCGGTGGGCTGCACCACCAACCGATCGTGGCAGGGTACGGGGTGTACCACCAGGCGCGCATCGTTGCGCTCGTCCACCCCCACGTTGGCCGGTGGGCCCACGGCCAGGATCACGCCATTGCGCACCAGGAGCAGGGGCACAAGAGGGTCGGTGCGCCACATGGCCACTTCGCCACTGGCGCTCAGCATCAGCGCCACCTCGTTGAAGGTGCCCACCGGGGTGATGGCCGTGCCGGAACCTGCATACGTCCAGGTGACGGAACCGCTGCCCGCCGTACCGGCCCAGCTATCCGAGAACCAGTTGCCGAAGTTCAAGGGCAAGCCCATCACCATCAGGGGGTCGGTGTACACGTTCGGTTCCTGGGGAACATCGGTGGCCAACATCTCCAGGTACGGGGTCAGTTGCAGGTAGGTATAGTTATCACCCAGTGCACCCATGGCCATGTGCCAGACGAGGTCGGCCTCCGGATAGGTGCTGGCATAGGGCGTGCCGGCGGCGGGCCGGTGGGTGAAGGTGCCGATGTCCAGCAGGGTGGCCGTGGAAAGGTCCCACACCTGGTTCGCGCCCGGCGTGGGGTCCTCGGACTGGCCTTGGGAGGTGACCACGTAAAGGCGATCGGTGAAGGTGCCCGTGGGCAGCATGCTCGCGGTGATGGTGGGCTGGGCCTGTGCCAAGGAGGCCACCAGCAGGGCGGGAAGGGTAAGGGTCCGGGTCATGCGGTAGGGTGAAGGCACCCCGCTGGGCCATGCAACGGCGCATGGTACCCCGGAGCACCGTGGGTACATCGGGAAGGGGGTGGGGATGTGAACAGGGCCCTCAACTTTCAACCCACACACCGCGCACCACCTTGGCCAGGCCGTGACGCGTCGTTGTCCGGTGAATTCGTGACCCGGAGGTATGCAGAGAAGCATCCGCGCAAAACGGAGAAGGAAAGCCGCAGGTAGTATGGTGAGACTTCTACACGGAAGGCCGTAAGGCACAAAGCAAAGGACCCCGGCTTCCCGGGGTCCTTTGCTTGGGTCACGGTTGGGCGCATCACTAAATCCAACATCTTCGCATGAGCCATGGCCGCCACACACTACAAGATCGCCAATTGGGGTGACCCTGTCGGAGAGGGCGTTTCGGATTCACAGTACATCAATGTGACCGGTATCGCCAAGACCAATTCGCCAGCCGAACCAAACATCGTGGCGAACGAGTACATCTGTGCGCGCCTTGCAGCAGCGGTTGGGCTACCAGTGCCACCTGGGTTCCTGGTCAAGAAGGACGATGAGCCATGGTTCGTGTCGATGGATTTCAACCTGGCCGGGGACGTGCTGCCGCCGATCATTCCCCAAATCCTGCTGGCACGCAAGCCTGAGCTGTGCGCTGGGATCGTTCTCTTCGACGCTTGGATCCTGAACCCGGACCGCCATGCCCGGAACCTGGCGCACGATACCACCACGGACGCCGTTATCATCTTCGACCATTCCCGAGCCCTCATGCCCACCGATCTTCCGCAGCGGCAGTACGCCGAGGCCATGGTGGACAAGCCAGCCATTGGCGCTCACTGCTTGGGTACCATACTAAAGGACGCCAGCACCTTCAAATACTGGCATCAGCGCATCCTGGCCGTGGCCGAGCACCAGATCACGGATGCCCTGAACGATGCGGCTGAAGTTGGCCTTGAACCCGGCAACGTGCATTTCTTCCGCCAATACCTCTTGGATCGGCGCCAGCGTTTGCCAAAGATTGTTGCCAATAACCCTGGGGCCTTCCCCAGTCTTACCTTAGGGACCCTCCCTTGGACACCATGACCGAGCGCGTCCAATACCTCATCGCCCAGTACCAGGCCGACCCCTTGCGCAAGGAGCCCCGCAATGTGGGGGTGATCGCACGCATGGACGGACGGACCCTTGCCCGCTTCATGGGCGAAAAGGAAGACGGCCGAATCGACGGACGGGAATTGCGATGGATGAGCTTCCCTGATGTTTATCGCCAGTGGGTATTCTTCTGGCGCGAGTCGGGGAATTCTGTTGCCCACTTGGAGCAGCTCCTCGCTTCCAATAAGGGCAACTACGGGCTGGTGCGCGGGGGTAAGGTGTCCGATATAGGCAGCGACAGCCTAGAGCAAGTGGTGGACCACCTCTTCACCCGCTTCGTGAGCGGTGGATTCGCTGAAGCCATGCGCACAGTGGACCAGATCACGGTACCGAGCAGGAAGTTGGAGAACGCGATCGAGATCGAGCTACTTGGCATGGACATCCTCGTGGAGGATGATATGCCCAAAGAAGGCGTGAAGCATCCGGTACGCCGCAAACATGTCGTGCAAGGCCGCAGAGAGGTTCCTTTCACTCCAGCCTTCTCCCAGGAGAATGGGGCGCTGTGGCTGATCGAGACCTTTGACTTTACAGGGCCGAAACAACGCCCACTCTTTGAGCATGCCGGCTTTACGGCATACATGTTCAGCGATATCCGCAAAGCACGAGGCACATCCAAGGTTCAAGCCATCTCCGTGCTGAAGACGGACCCCGAGGCCGAAGAGAGCAAGCATATTGCCAATAGCAGGAAGGTACTCCTGAACGAGGGCGAAGTGGTCGATTGGAACGACGAGGTCCAACGCAAGGCCTTCCTCGAAGAGCGCCGCCATGTGGCGGTTGGCTGACGTTTTGCATCCGCTAGTCCTCAGGTATCTGAGCACCGTGGATTGAAGTCTCACCTCCGTCAGCCCGGTCACCCCAGCGACTTCATTCCCTTGAGCAGCGCTACGATTTGATCATGGTGTCGCGCGAATGCTGGATCAATGACTGTGCTGGGAATTGGACTAGGATCCATTTTCTCAAAGACTATGATGCCATATGGCTTGCCGGCATCAGTGTTGTTGAACCGGTACACATAGAACGAAGTACTGTGCATGTTCATCTTGGTCAATACATCATCTGTAATTGAGCAAGCCTTCTTCATGTATGCCCTGTAGCTCGATCCGTTACCCTTCCATACCGGGATGCCGCTATCAATGAACGGCGAGCTTGACCACCCCTTCGCTATGAATCCCTCATTGACGGGATATTTAGGTCGACCTCGCTTGCCGTGCAGCGGATTCTGGGCTTCTCGGCCAACGAGTACGAAGTGATCATCGATATAGCGATATAGGCTTACGCGACCTTGGCCACCGGCTGAATCGAAGAACTCCTTGAAGCAGTACTTAATCGTTGTGCTGCAAAGTTCGAAGTAATCACGGCGCGTTGCCTCCACCTTCTTTCTTGACTGTTCCAATTCAGCTTCGAGTACCAAAAATGATGTCACTTTCGACTTCTCAATACCGGAAATAACAATTCCAATAGCACCCAGTATGACACCTGATGCTGTTAGGACAGGGTTCATCTGCTTCCAACTATATCCGAACATCACGATTGTATCGAGATCCGACTTAGTGTCTGCAAGCAGCCATACGTAGCCACCAGAAATGGTGAACAACTCTGCTCTGAGGCGCTTCAGAAAGTCGCGAACAGGGGCAATCATCCATGCGATGAAAATTGCTAGAGCATAGAGAAGTATGTATAAAATCTGTTCCGTCATCATTCTCTGCTATTTGACCCATACTTAATAGGCACCTCCGCCGCCATCCCCAACCCCACCTTCTCCTCCGCAGGTGTCACGTCGAGCGGAGCCGAGACGCGCACCTGCCCGTTCATCAGCAGCGGCAGCAACCAGTCCCGCAGCGGCGGGAGCTCCTGATCACCACAATATGACCCTGATGTTGTCACTTCCCTATTTTGGACTTAACCGGCTTAGCTCCGCCCGTAGGCACCAGACAATTTTCCCGCAACCACTTCAGCCCCCATTCCCACTCACTGAACTCAATGTCCATCTTATGCTCATGCCACTCGGCTGATGCAGCGATGAAGATATTCTTTTCCGAAGTCGGTTTGCCGTCCTTCAGCAAGTCGTTCCAAGCCGAATAGAGCGTGGCGACCACCTCGCAACGTTCCGTCCTCAGGGGCTTCATGAGGCGCACAATGCGCTCTGCTTCTGCGAGGTGACTTCCAAGCAAGGTCTCTGCTCGTTTCACTGCAACGCCCACATTCGGGCCGCTGTGATATTGATACATGATACCACCCGAACGCAGATCCTTTTCCTCGACAATCCCCCAACGGTGACGCTGCATCAGCGACTCAACCGCTCTTCGGCTCTTGATATCAACGGGGCCCGCCGCATCGCGGATCGCATCCCTCCGATGGTCGTTTCCAAGATGGCCTTCAAGGATGTGCTCGATCTTCTCAGCCTTGGTGCGACCTAGCCGGTGATCTTTGTTGGATACATGTACCACCCATGCGTTAATGGCAGCACGGTCTTCCAGTGCGAATGTGAGCGGCGCTGGCTTGCCGTACGGTGTTTGTGGCTCCGCCGCCATCGCCAACCCTTCGGTCGCCGAAGCCCTGGGCGAAGGCGTACCCACCTTCTCCTCCGCCTCCGCCACCCGCACCTGCCCGTTCATCAGCAGCGGCAGCAGCCAGTCCCGCAGCGACGCGAGCTCCCGGTTCTGAGCCTCGAGTTTCCGCTGCTCATCGAACATGGGTCGCGCGATCTTCTCGAATGCGCTGATCACTTCCTTATCGGCCAGGACGACCTTCAAGCCGAACAGATCATCCTTGCCAATGGCGCCGAAGGTGGTGCCTGCCGTATCGCGGCGTTGGAAGATCTGCTCGAAGTACTTCATCACCTCGTAGAGGTAGGCAATGGCTCCATGCTTGCTGTTGAGGGCAGCCAGACCACGACCAATGGCACAATCTTCAAAGGCCACGTTCATGGTGCCAACAGGGGCTCGTACACTGAGCAGAATGTCCTCAGACTTGGCGCGGCGAGTAGGCTGGGTCGTGAACATGCGGGTAAGTGGGAAGCGTGTTCCAAAGTCCGTTGACCCTTGAAAGAAAATGCTACCCTCACCGGAATCGTTGTAGGATGAACCGGGCGGTGATTGCCCCATCGTAATCGTGGCAATATCACTGAGTACTCCGGCTCCCCACCCCTCCGGCACCTCCCGCTTCAGCTCCGCGTTGTACACCATGGGCCCGCCGCTGCTCTTGTAGGGCTTGCCTTCCAGCTTTGGCTTGCCCAGGCGCTTGGCCTGCACGGTGCTCATCGGGAAATCGAACTGCACGAACCAGTAGTCGTACAGCAACTTGGCCATGGCCACCAGCTCCGCGTTGATCCGCTGGTTCAGCGTGATCTTGGCGTCTAAGGCGGAGAGGACGGAGGCGATGCGCTTCTGTTCGTCAAGCTCAGGGAGCCGTACCGGGAAGTCGGGAAAATCCGCGATGGGTAATCGATCAACCGTTGCGCCAACGATCGTGTTCCGCTTGACAACGCCGCGCCATTCGTCGCTGAAGAAGTAGTAGTACAAGAACTCGGGATCGGCCTTCTTGCGATCAACCCTGATCAAAGCCATCCTACGACCCAGACAACAGCGCAGGTCCTCGGGTATTAGGGCGTATCGATTCAGGGTCGCCTCATAAGAGAACACAATGTCGTCCTTTCTAGGCAGCACGCGTTTGGTCCATCGAGGGAACTCTCCTTCAGCAATGTGCCTAACCGATGAAAGGTCAAGACGACCATCCTCAGTGATGTTCTTGATGCCCAGGAATACAGGCCCTTCGACCGATGGTGTCGGTGTGGCATGTGGTCCATCATAGACCCCTTCCGCGAGCCAGCTGATCGTACGATGTTGCCAGTTCTGCCGCATAGGAACTACCTCGTCAACAACTGCCTTCATCAGTTCACGTGTAGCGTCGAAAGGCCATCAAGGATGGCTTTATTCAAGGCAGCCCCCTGTTCGAACATGCCCTGGAGCCTTTTCTCGCGTATATCAACTTCTTGCCGGAATTGAGCTTCGGTGATGTCCTCGTGATTCAACTTAATCTCGAAGTACTGGCCAGCACTGAATGAGTAGTTCTTGGCCTTGATATCCTCATAAGATACCACCACTGCGAAGTCGTCAACAGTTTGGTGCCTGTTGAATGTGGTGATGATGAGGTCCTCCTCAGTTGGGGACAGCAAGGTCTTTTGGTTCTTGCCATCCTTTACAGTCGTCCCCAACTTGCTGGCATCCATCAGTACGATGTCACCCTTGGTGTTCGCCTTGTCCAGAAAGAGCACGCTCACATTGGTGCCCGTGGTGGCGAAGATGTTGCTGGGCATGCCCACCACACCGCGCAGCATGCGCCGCTCCACCAATTGCTCACGGATCTTCTTGTCGATCCCGCTCTGGGCGGTCACAAAGCCGGTGGGTACCACAATGGCCGCCTTGCCCTTAGGCCCCAGCATGTGCATGATGTGCTGGATGAAGAGCAGGTAGATGGCCATCTTATCCTTCTCCTTAGTGGGCACGTTGGGAATACCGGCGAAGAAGCGGTCGGTGTTGGCCTTGTTGTCCAGCTCGTCCCGGTAGTCGCTGAAGTCGAGCTTGAATGGCGGGTTGCTCACGATGTAGTCGAAGCGCTCCGGCCAACTGCCCCCCGAATAGGGGTGGCGGATGGTATCCCCTTGGATGATGTTCGGGATGGAGTGCACCAGGTTGTTCAGGACCAGGTTCAGGCGCAGCATGCTGCTGCTCTTCTGGCTGATGTCCTCGGCGTAGAGGCTGCATTGCTTCTCCCCAATGGCGTGGGCCAGGCTCATGAGCAGCTGGCCCGTGCCCGCACTGGGGTCGTAGCAGGTCACGTCCTTCACCGGCCCATCCACCAGAATGGCGGCCATGATCTTGGCGATGGCGTGCGGGGTGTAGTACTCGGCGTACTTGCCGCCGCCGTCCTTGTTGTAGTCCTTTATCAGGTACTCGAAGATGGTGGCGAAGAAGTCGAACTTCTGGGTGAAGATGGCCTCGAAGCTGAAGGGCACCAGCTTGTTCACGATGGCCCGGCAGAAGGCATCCCGCTTGGTGGGCGAGGTGATGAACTGGCTGAGCGCATCGAAGAGGATGATCTTTTCGCCGGTCTCCTCCTTCACGCTGAAGATGTCCGTGTTCTTGACGGCGATGGCGTGCAGCGTGTCGTCGAAGAGCTTGTGGAACTCCTCCCGGTTCTGGTTGTTGTAGAGGTAGGTGAGCGTGTGCTCGCGCTCCAGCTTGGCGCAGTCCGGCCCCAGGCGGTGCAGCAGCTTCGCGTAGTCCTTGTCGCTGTATCCCGCAGCCACCTTCTCCCAATCCTCGGCCTTGGCCAGCTTGGGGTCCAGCTGCTTCACCTCGTGGGCGAACTTGTCGTTCAGGAACTTATAGAGGAATGCCTGCGTGATGATCTTGTACTCGTTGCCGTCGTTGCCCAGCCCGTAGCTAGCGCACACGGCCTTCAGTTCATCGATCAGCGCCTTGGTCTTGGTGTTCAGGTCGGTCACCATGGCGATCGTCCGTGGAATTCGTTCATGTATTCGCGCAGCACGCAAGCGTTGATGATATCGGCCCCGGCGGGGTCCCAATCCAGTTTCTGCTTGTCCAGCGCGCTGGTCACCAGCTTCATCAGCATCTGTCCGAAGTAGGCCTCGTTCGCCAGCAGCTTACTGTTGCCGCTCACCTGCGCATCGGCCTCCCGCTTCACGTCCATCAGCAGGGCGTTCACCTGGCTCTCGCGCTGGCTGATGTCGCCGCGCTCCAGGATCCGCTTATGCACCACTGCGAACTTCCGGTCGTGCTCATACTTGGCCTTCAGCAGGTCGTTGCGGCGGTTCAGCTCGGCCACCTTGTCGTGGATTCTGCGCAGCTCGCCGATGTTGGCGGTCATCTCCTCCTGGCCTACCTCATCCAGGTTCTTGCGGTCGAAGAGGCGCTTCAGTTCCTCGTACAGACTGATGAACTCCGGGTCCTTGGGGTCGAAGTTGGCGGCCAGCGCTTCGCGGGTGCGGCGCAGGGTGTTCTTCAGCTCGTCAGCGATGCGCAGTTCGTCCTCGCTCACCTTGCGGAACAGGAAGAGCACGTTCTCCAGCGCCACGTTCAACAGGTTGGTGCTGTCCACGTTGTTCTGCACCGCGTCCTTCAGGTTCAGCAGGTCCAGGTGCCGGGCGGCCTCGTTGTGCAGGGTGGCCAGTTTGCGGAAGTCCAGCCGGTCCACCAGTTCATAGTGGCCGAGCAGCCGCATCAGGTTGTACAGGCTGCGAGCGTTCTCCAGCGCCTTCTTGATCCCCAGCATTTCCCTACGGTCCTGGATCTGGCTGATCTGCTGGCTGAAGACCTCGGCGTTGCTGAGGTCGAAGCGGAAGAGACGCTCCTGGATGTCGGCCAACTCGGCCTCGATCTCCTCCTTGCTCTTGAACAGGCTGCTGTACGTGCCCATCTCGTCGCCCAGCTCGGCTTGCAGCTCCTCGAAGTAGGCCTTGTTGGTGGCGTCGAACTCCTTGGTGATGTCCGCGAAGTCCACCACATAGCCGTAGCGGTGCTTCTTGTAGGTGCGGTTCACCCGGGTGAGGGTCTGCAGCAGGTTGTGGCTCTTCACCATGCGGGCCAGGTACAGCTTCTTCAGCCGTGGCGCATCGAAGCCGGTGAGCAGCATGTTGTACACGAAGAGCAGGTCGATCTGGCCGCCCTTGAAGTTCTCCACCTCCTCGTCCCGCGCCTCCTTGTCGCCCACATCGTGCAGGATGAGGCTTGCTGTGAGCTTGCGCTTGTGGCGGGTGGTATAGTCGCCATAGCTCGCGGCGGGCTCGGCGGCGATGGCGTAGTCCGCCACCGTTTCCAGCGTGCGCAATTGCGGGTTGTACTTGGCCTTGAACACCTCCAGCAGCTTCTCTGCCTGCTCGCTGCTGTCGCACACCACCATACCCCCGATCGAGTGGTCGTCCAGTCGTTGGCGGCTCTTCACGAAGTCCTCCACGATGTAGTCCAGCAGCGGTTCCACGAACCGGGCATGGGCATACACGAGCTTTTTGTTGCCGCTGCCCTTCAACACCTCCAGTTCCTCCAGGGTCTTCTTCAGCTGCACCTTGTAGCCGGTCTCGATGCCTTCCCGGATCAGCTTCAGGGTGTAGCCGTCGGCGATGCTCTGGTTGTAGTAGTACTTGTGGATGTAGTCGCCAAAGAGGGCCTTGCTGCTGCGGTCCTCACCAATCAGCGGCGTACCGGTAAGGCCGATCATGATGGCATCGCGGTCCGCGTTCACCAGGTTCGCGAGGAAGCTGCCCTTGGGGTCGTAGCTGCGGTGTACCTCGTCCAGGAAGAACACGCGCTGGGTCTTGATGGCGTAATCGCCGCCTTTGATCACATCCGTCTCCTCCTTGAACTTCTGGATGTTCACCACGGTGATCTCGCGATCCCCGCGGTCGTTGTGGACGGCACCTGGCTTGCTGAAGTCCTTCACCATCTCGTCGCGCGAGTTCACCACATGCACCTTCAGCCCGCGCATGGTGAACTCCCGCTTGGCCTGTTTCAGCAGGTCCAATCGGTCCACGATGAAGAAGAATTTAGGCACGATGCCCTTGCCCTGGAAGTAGTCCGTCAGGTACTGGACGTTGTAGTAGGCCAGCGCGGTCTTGCCGCTGCCCTGCGTGTGCCAGATGATGCCCCTCTTCACTCCCTTCTCCAACTTGGCCTCTATGGCCTTGGTGGCGAAGAACTGCGGGTAGCGCATGATGTGCTTCTCCACGCCCTTCTCGGCGCGCACGTACGCAATGCAGTACTTCAGCACCGTGGCCAGTCGCTCCTTGCTGCACAGCGAGGTGAGGATGCGGTTGGTGGGCGTGCCCGGGTGCTTGTTGGTGCCGAACTCCGGCGAGTGCTTGATCACCGCCAGGTTGTTATCCTTCAGCACCAGGTCCTCCAAGGTGCCGTCCTCAGGCTGCAGCAGGGTAGTAAGGTCAAGCTGCTCCTCTTCCCGGAAGCGGTTGAAGTGGGCGCTGCCATACGAAGCGGTGGCATAGAAGGCCCCTTGGATGGGTTCGATGTCCTCCGGGTCGTACTCCATGTTATTGGAGAAGACCAGCAGCTGGGTCAGGTTGATGAAGCGCCGGAACTTGGCGTTCTTGAACCGGGTGTCGATACGGTCGCGCTCTTCAAGGATACCCTGGTGATTGTTCGGCTTCTTCACCTCGATGAAGGCCAGCGGTATGCCGTTCAGCAGCAGCGTGATGTCCGGCCGGAACTCATCCTCCCCGTTCTTGTAGGTCAGCTCTGTGACCACATGGTAGCTGTTCCGGCTCGGGTCCTTGAAGTCGAAGAGCTTCACCCCCGATGCCGAGATGAGCTTGGTGTAGAAGGCCTGGCCGAGGTCCTCGTTATCCAGTACCAACTTCACCGCCTCCAACTCCCGCTTGATATCGTCCTTGGACAGCTCCGGGTTCAAGCGCCCCACGCTCTCCAGGAAGATGTCCGTGAAGATGTTCGTTTCCGCATCCCATATGGCCTTCCTGAGCGGCAGGTACGTGTAGCCCAGCCTGCACAAGTGCAGGATAGCGGGGAGCTTCACGCGGGTGTTCTCGTTGAAGGCCATTGTGTGGCCGCAAAATACGGGTCACCCCCTCAAGAGTAAGGCTCTGGTTAAGCCATCGCTGCGATTTTTGCATTTTGCACCGTTCCCATGCACCGCCTCACCTTCCTTCGCACCCTTCTCGGCAGCCCGGCCCTGCTCACCTTGCCGCCGTTGGAACTGCTCGGCACCGCGGAGCAGGATCGTTTGGCGTGGACGAAGGACTGCCATCAACTTTTCGTGTACGATGGGTTCGTACGCGGTTTTCAATACCATGCCGGTCCGCAGGTGATCGGCCAAATGAAGGCGCGCGACGAATTGGATCTGGTGCGCGAATACGATAACGAACACGACCCCGATGCGGTGGCCGTGTATTGGCAAGGGCAGAAGCTGGGGTACTTGGCCATGTTCGAGAACAGGGCACTGGCCAACCTGATCGATCACGGGATGTTGCTGGCCGCCTACGTGGCTTACACCGCGCCGGAGCTGGAGCCTTGGGAGCAGTGCTTCATTGCGGTGGAGCTGTTGGTGCCTGCCAACGACAGTTTCGATACATACCTCGTGCATTACTTGCAACGCCGCGATGCGGGTTTCAAGCAGCACCAGCATTATGGTGGCGAGAAGGAAGGCTCGGGGTGACTTTTCGCAAAGCCCGTGTGGAATGCACGCGCACGCCCTGCCGGATCAGCACGACCCTGCCGCAAGCTGTACGCTTACGGGTACAGGGTGCGCGGGCTGTCCACGGCTTGCGCGCCTGCCTGCGGTAGGCAGGGTCGTACCCAACTCGGGGAGCTTGTGCGGCGTGCCCGTGCGAGTTGGGCTGCGACTTAGCCGTGGCGGCTTTTTGGCTCCACCTTTTTGCCGTCAAAAAGGTGGAAGGACATGCTTCAAGAGCGCAGCCCGCCGTACTCGTCGGTACAGCTGATCACCACACCACCCCCGCATCCTCCTCCTCTTCCAACGCCTCTTGCACGCTGGTGGGCAGGGCATCGAGCAGGTCCAGGCCGGTGCTTTGTTCGATCGCGTCCACCGTGGTGCGGTAGGCGTACCAAGGCTGGGCGGTGGCGCTGGCGCTGTTGGGCATGTCCACGGCGATCACACGGGCGCCTTCGGTGCTGATGCGTTCCAGGTCGTTGCTGTCGTCGGGGATGATCACGAGCACCTTCCAGAAGCGGGCGGGCACGGCGATGGCGCCGCCGGCGAGGTGGGTGGTGAACACGCCTTGCGCGTTGGTGCCCCCGTTGCCGTAGCCACCGGCGATGGTGTAGATCTCGTAACCGTCAGCGATGAGGTCGCGGGCGAAGGCCTCGAGTTGGAACCAGGTGTCCTGGTTCATGTCGGGCGCTTGGGGTGCGATGTTGGTGAGCAGGAAGGTGGCGGCGTTGTCGGCATCGGAGGCGTCGCGATCATCGCTGGGGCAGAGATGGCCGCGGTCGAAACCGGTGCCGCTGTAGGCGAAGGTGCTAACGGCGTAGAAAGAGGCGGGCAGCAGCGGGTCGGGTTCGAAACAGTCGCAGCGTTCGGCGCTGCCTTTCCACGCGGCGCTCAGGTGCCAGCTTACCCAGCGGGCCTGGCCGCGGCTGTTGTCGTAGCCTGCGGTGAATTGCGGGTGAACGATCAGGTAGTTGTTGGCGGCCACCACGTTGGCGATGGCGCCGCTGGGATTGCCCAGGGCCATGTTGTCGCCGCGGGCGTTGTCGCTGGTGGGCGTGGGCTCGGGGTCGGGCTCGGGGATCTCCACCTCCTTCTGGCAGGCGGCGAAGAGCAGCACGGCGGCCAGCAGCAGCGGCGCGCGGGAACGCGAATGGGGAGAGCGGAACATGGGGTCGGGAGAGGGACCGGGTTAAAGATCGGTGATCCGGGAGTGGGTCGGTTGGTGGTGGGTCGGTTGTGCGGCTACGAGGGGTCTGGTCAGGGCGGACGGGCTGGTCCATGGAAATCGCCTGCCTTCAGCACCAACACGGATGATCGCCTATATTATCATCCGCCGATCGACGAAAAATCCGACACATGCTCCTTCACCTTCCCATGCCTCATACCATGCTCTCCTTCGCGGCCGTGCAGGCCGAGTGGGCCGATACGCTGGACCGCATCAACCAGCTCTGCCCCGTATTGCGTGCCGCCGAAGCGGTGCGACCGGACAAGTTCGCGTACATCATCATCGATCAGGTGCACGAAGACCAAGTGCCCGCCATCGAGCGCATCCTCTTCGGCAACCTCTTGTTGCGGCCCTTGCAGCGCATCGAGGATCGGGGCACCATCGAGTTCCAAGCGGATTGGTTGTGGAGCTGGCGCAAAAGCGTACCGTGGAGTTGCGCGCGCACCAGCTGGGTCAACCGCCTTTTCCCCGATGCGCCTGAGCGCAGCTACGTGTACCGCTTCGATCTGGTGTCGGTTGACCTGAGCAGCGAGCGCGACGAAGCGGTGTAGCCGATTTCATGGTTTTCCATGATTGTGCCGAGCGGTTGATCGGGGGTGCTTTGCTGAACGATGTTCGGCGCAGGATATAGGTTGGTCTGTCGTTCAGTAGTACTGGTATCGCTGCTCCGGTGTGGCTTGCTCCTTTCAGCCAACGATCTTGTGGTGAGCCCGGCCACCTTGGTGGATGGCGACCTGAGCGATGGCTTGGTGTTCGTGCAGTTCGACATCGGTTGGCAGAACAGTTGGCGGGTGAGCACGGCCCCCAACAACTGGGATGCGGCGTGGATATTCATCAAGTTCAGGGCAGGGGCCTCCGATCCGGTGCTCGCAGGTGCTAGCAGCGCAGGTGCGACGATCACCTTGCCGAGCACCGCGTTGCTGCGCGTGGGCATGCCGATCAACTTGGTATCCGGAACAGGTACGCTCGCCCCCGCCACGGTGATCACGGCCATCACCTCCGCCACCACCATCACAGTGAACCTTACTCCTTTCGTAGCGCTGAGCGGCGCCACCCTGCGCTTCGATCGGATCTGGGAACACGCGCACCTGGGCAACAGCGCGACGCACAGCTCACCTGCGGGCACCACCATCACCGTGGGCTGTGCGGATGCGTTGCTGGCCTATTCATCCACGAACCCGGGAGTTGGTGTGTTCATCCATCGGTCGGTGGATGGCACCGGAGCCTTCTCGGCACCGGGCTGCCAGTTGCAATGGCTGCACGGCGCACAGGGCATCGCCATCGGCACGGCGCTGGAAGTGTGCGTGCACGCGGTGGAAATGGTGCTGGTACCCACGGGCAGTTATTACATGGGTGGCACCGGAGTCTGGGCTTTCCGCAATGGATCGAGCGGTACCACGCCCCGGCAGATCACCTCCGAGGGCGCTGTGTCCTATACCGGTCCGCTTACCGTTGGGTTCTCCTATGGCGGAGCTGGTAACGGGAGCGATCTCGGATCGGGTTTCCCGAAGGGTTTCGAAGGTTTCTATTGCATGAAGTATGAGCTTTCGCAGAGCGAATACGTGGCCTACTTGAACAAGCTGACCCGGGTGCAACAAGCCTTGATGGTGGCCACCAACGTTCTGCCGGGGGTGACAAGTGTGGCCAACCGCTACGTGATGTCGAACAGCGCCACCGTGGTGAACCGTTCCGCGATCCGCTGCCCGGCTGCAATCGATGCCACCAGACCGATCACCTTCGTATGCGATGCGGATGGCGACGGTGTAGGCGACGAAGCGGACGATGGGGCGTGGATCGCGGCCAACTACGTGAACGCGCCGAACGCGCTCGCGTACCTCGATTGGTGCGGGTTG
>JAEUTB010000195.1 GCA_016787995.1 Flavobacteriales bacterium
CCGAAGCAACTGAGCAGGCCGATGGCGCTGGCGAAACCGAGGGTTCTGGTGGACATGGCCGCGTGCAGGGTCCTCCCAGGACGATGCGCCGCGAAGGTACGGTGCCCGATCCACCTACGAAGCTGACGAATGTGGCTGGAATGGGGTGACCAGCAGCGGCTTAGAGGGGAACCTGAACGGGCCCTTAAGCGCAGAGGACCGGGATGCGGGGCTCGTTGGCCAGGATCCGTTCCTTCTCGGCATCGGCGATGTAGCGGTATTCGTCGCTGGCATGGGCCATGATGGCGATGGCTCCGGCACCGACGCGCTCGGCATAGCGGATGGTGGCGTCGGCGAAACCGATGCTGAAGGCCGTGCTGGGCTCGTTCACTTCTTCGTGGCGCAGGTTCTCGGCATGCAGGCGCGCGATCATCTTCTGCTTGTTGGCCAGCAGTTCCGGCGAAGGCGTTTCACCCGGTCGGTTCAGTTGGTACACGTGTACGTCGGCCGCGAAGCCTTTGGCCAGCGCCACCACCATGTCCAAGAGACGGTCCACTTCGCTATGGCTCGCCACCGGAAGCACGATGCGCTGCAACAGCTGCGCCTCGTTCAACCCCTCTTGCACCACCAGGGACGGCGTGGCTGCGTGCCGCACCAATTTGAGGATGTCCGCACCGAACAAGTTCTGCCGCAAGCCGCGTGCGCCGTGCGTGCCCAACGTCAGCAGCGCATGCCCTTCGCCGGATTCGGTGGCGATGGCCTTCATGAAGTCGCCTTCGAGCAACTTGGGCGTGATCCGTGCGCTCGCTCCACCGTTGGCCACTTGCGCGTTCATGGCCTGGGATACCTTTTCCCGGCCTTCGGCGCTGCGTTCGTTGCGGTCCAGCACATGCAGCAGCGTTACTCCGGTGGAGAAACGTGCAGCGATCGCTTGGGCAGCGCGCAAGGCCGCATCGGAAACGGGTGTCAGATCCGTGGCGCAGAGGATGTCCTTCTCGAGCATGGTTGATGGGCTAAGCCGGGCGAAGGTATCGGGTGCTGGTCGAACACCGGGCACACCGCCAAGCCGGATCGCGCGATGTCTTGCGCTCCTGTCCAGTCCCGAAGGTCTTCGGCGCATGGAACTTTCGTTCCTACCGGACCAAGGTCAGCGTTCCATTCAATGAGCGCTCTTCCACTGGGCCGTTCGTTGCTTCGAAGTTCAGGACCCAGAAGTACGTGCCATCGGGTAGTTCGCTGCCCGACGCATTGCGTCCATTCCATCGGAATCCTGGATCGGTGGAGGTGAACACCACTTGGCCCCAACGGTTGTAGACCGTGATCCTCATACGGCTCACTCCGCGCAAGCTGATCGGACTGAACTCCGCGTTGGCGCCATCGCCGTTGGGGGAGAAGATGTTCGGCAACTCCACTTGGAGAAGACAGCTGTCGACAAGGACCTCCACCTCGTCCGAAAAGGTGCAACTGCCGATGGTCACGGTAAGTCCATAGATGCCAGGTTCGCTCACATCACGCGCGGGACCTACCTCGCCATCATCCCATTGATAGGTAGCCCCATCTGTCGGAGGTACGTAAAGCATGGCTTCTTCACCCAAGCAGATGGTTTGGTCAGGACCCAAGTCGCTCGCCGGACGCGCGGTGAAGTCCACTTGGATGGTATCGCGGATCGGGTCGCATTGCGGAAGGTTCACGGATACATGATAGGTGCCCGGCTCGGTGACCACCAGTGATGGACCAGTGCTGCCATCCTGCCACGTGTAGGTGGCGTGCGGTATGGTGGCATCGAGTGTGATGGAGGCGTCGGGGCACAAGGTGGTATCGGCTCCCAGGTCCACGGTATACGCGCAGGGCTCCGCCGAATACGCCACCAACATCAAGTTCATCAGGTTGTCATCCGGGCTGCTGCTGGGGCAATGCGTATAGGTCACGTTGAACGAATGGGCGCCGTTCACCACCAAGGAGGCGATGTCGGTGAGCACATCGGCTCCGTCGATGGCCAAGTCCTCCACATCATCACCAAGCCCGATGAACTCTTCCCCGCTGTACTTCATCGAAGCCGATGTGCCGAACGAGCTCACCGCGTTGAAGTCGTTGCCTCCGAAGGTCCCCAGCGGGGTGCCGTTCACGGATACATTCTCGCAGTCTTGCAGCCCCACGTTGCAATAGCTCGCCATGGTGGCGAAGGCGACACCCTGGGTCGTACGCATAGGGGCCGTGGTCACCACGGTGTACGTTTCGGTGGGTGCACTGTTGGCATCGCACCAGAAGAGATCGGTCCACACCTCATCATCCTGTGCCCTTTCGTAGGCCACGACCAGGGTGAAGTCGACGAACCGGTTGTGGGTCGCTTCCGATGGTGGCACCACGATGACATAGTCGCTCACCGCAGGATCGATCATCGCAGTGAGGTCCAAGGCATGCAAGACCACACTGCCGTAAGGTGGTGCGATGTAGCTGAACGCGGTCATCGTCGTGGCGGCAGAAAACGTGTGGTCCACTCCGTTCAAGCGCACCAGGGTAGGTGCCACATTACCTCCCACCTCGATGCCATAGAGTGTGGCGCGTCGGATGGTACTTCCTGTGGGGATGGGCATTTCGAAGGTGCCTCCACCGAAGTTCGAAGTGCCCAGCGAGAAATTACCGACCAATAGGCCACCGTTGTAGTGATCGGTCCAAACAGGCTGTTGGGCGGTAAGCACCAATGCATACATGGCCAGCCATGCGCAAAGCACTGTGCGCAATAGGAGAGTAGTACCACAAGAAAGATCGTGCGGAGAGCGCATGGTGAGAGGATGTATCCACTGCCGGCTGAGAGGGCCGACGGCGGAGAGAGACCGCAAAGATGATCATCCGTGATCCTCTCACCGCTGTTAGGTGGAAAGATGCGCTCTAGCGCAAGCGGGCACGATGCTCATTCGTCCCGCCGTGGAATATGGCAGGGGTCCCTATCACCGCCCCAACTCACTCCTTCACCACCACCGCGCGATGCATCGCTGCTCCCGTACCGATGGCGAGCACGTAGAAACCGGATCGCAGGTCGGTGATATCCAACTGCAACATGGTGTTCGATGTACGACCGAAGTCGCGGACCAGAGCACCAGTGGCATCGAACAACCGCACCGGCGCATCCTGAGGGCCGGTAGGAATGGCGCAGCGCAGTGGACCATTGGTGGGATTCGGATACGCGTTCAGGTGTAGCTCGTCGGTAGGCCACTCCGCCGTGCTCACCGGGGCGTCGATCCCGTAGAGTTGTTGTCCCAGTGTTTCGTCGTAGGTGGCGCGGAAGAGCAGCATGTTCCCGCACCCGACCAGCTCGAACGTTGCGCTGAGCGGGCTGGTCGCGGCGCCAGGCAACAGCAACGGTGCGGTGCCCGAGGCCGTTCCATCGCTGCGCCAGAGTTGCTGTCCCATTCCCGCGCTACCGGCCTTGAAGTAGAGGTAGCCGTTGTGGGCTACAAAGGCATCGGGTAGGTTGGGCACCAGTGTGGGGTTGGGCAGTTGAACAGTGCCCCCTTCGGTGCCGTCACTGGACCATAGGCGATACCCATCCGGGGTGAGTGCGCTGAACCAGACACGACCGTTGTAAGCGGTGTAGCCCGCGGGATTGCTGCCGAAGTCACCGACTTCGATGTCCTTTACCATGTAGGTGCCTTCAGGTGTGCCATCGCTGGCCCAAGGCTCCGGGCCTGCCACACCATCGTTGGCCGTGAAGATGAGCTGATCGCCCAGCACGGCCAGGTCCGTAGGCGAACTGCTACCTGTGGGGCGCATGTCCACCACGAGCTGGGTACCCGCTGCGGTTCCATCGGTGGCCCACAGCTCTTCGCCGTTCGCATCCTTGGCGCTGAAGAACAAGCGACCATCGAAGATCGTGAAATCACCGGGGTCTCCATTGCCCGTTCCTTCAGCGATATCCTTCAGCAGGACGGTGCCTGCGGGTGTGCCGTCCGTCACCCACAGCTCGCGCCCATGGGCATCCGTGTGCCCTTGGAAGTACAGGCGCCCGTTGTACTCGGTGAAGTAGTAGCCGTAGTTCAGATCAGGGATCTGGCCCAGGTCCAGACCCACTTGCGTGCCAGCTGCTGTACCATCGGAGGAGAACAGTTGTTCACCGTCCACGCCGTTATCCGCTCCGAAGTAGAGCGTGCCATTGAACGCCACGAAAGGCCCAGGCGAGCTGTTGGCGCTGCCCGGAGCGATGTCCAGCACCAGCTGTGTGCCCGCCGAAGTGCCATCGCTCCGCCACGGCTCCTTGCCGTGTGTGCCATCATTGGCGCCCATCCACGCGGTGTTGCCCACGCAGGTCAACTGTTCGATGGAAGCCCCACCACCGGGGTTGATGGTGCGGATGAGCGTAGGCACCTGCGCACCAAGTGCGGTAACAAGGGTGGCGCTGGAAAGGGAGAGTAGGCTTCGTTGCATGGGCGATCGGATGGCCAAAGTTGAACGGTCGTGACCATCCGGTGGCGCGCAATAACGAGTTCTCGTGATGTGGTCGTTCGGCGATGTGGTGGAGTGTGCTTGATAAAAGCAAGGCGCCAGCCCAAGGTCTTCCACGCCATACACGGAAACACCGTTGCCGGGTATCCCCGACAACGGTGTTGCTCCTGGGCGACGCTCCGCGCAGGCGGTTACAACTTCTCGAAGCGCGTCGCCTGCGTGGTTTCCTTGGTACGCAGGTACGCCACATACAGTCCCGGGGGTAGTGATGCGGCCTCCACCTCTACGCCTTGTGCCGTGAAGCGATACACTACAGGGATCCGTCGCCCGGAAGGATCGAACACTTCCAATACACCATTGGATATGTCGGCTGTCGCACCAAGGATGGTGAACGTCTCCCCGGCAGGGCACGGCACCACGCGCAAACCATCGCGCTGTTCCAGACCATCGCCGACCAGCAGACCGGATGATGGACCGAAGCGCGCCACGAGCAGGTCCGCACCGCTTCCCGTGATCTGGGACCCACCGGCGACCACCAGCTTTTGATCCGCGGTGGTGGCGATGCAATTGCCACCCTCGTTGTTGGGTAGTTCCAGGAAGGTGTAGCCTGCATTGCCGAAGTCGGGGTCCAGCACGCCATCCGTATCGAAGCGCGCGATGTACAGGTTCCGACCGGGTGCGCCGGTAGCTCCGGTCACCACGAGCTTACCATCGCTTTGGATGCAGAAGGAGCTAGGAACGTAATTGGTGCTGGCGGTGTTCAATGCCGCGAAACCGTTCGTGCCGAAGGTGAGGTCGATCGTGCCATCCGTGTTGATGCGGGCCAAGCTGCCGGAGTGGAAGGTACCCGCCGTGGATGCCGTGGCCAGCACGATGATACGTCCCTGCGCGTCCAGTTCCACCTGCTCCAATTCATCCTGGTTCGGGCCGAAATCCCAGTAGGTGGTGCCGGTTCCATTGAAGCTTTCATCCAAGGTTCCGTCGGGCAGGTATCGGCCCACCACATCATCATTCGCCTCAGGTGCGTGCTCGCCGGTGAAGACGATGCGTCCATCCGCCTGCACCGCGGCAGCCAGGATACCGAAGTTGTCTCCGGGCACGGGCAGCCACACCACATGGCCGTTATCCCCGAAGTCCGCATCCATGCTCCCGTCGGCGTTCAACATGATCAGGTGCGCGGCGAAGTCGATGTTCGAGCTTCCCGTCAGCAGCACGCGACCGTCGTTCAGCAGGGTGGTGCTGTTGCAGTAGTCGAAGTTGGGCATCACCACCTGCACGAAACCATTGTTCCCGAAGGTCGCGTCCGGGGTGCCATCCGCCTCGAAGCGCCCGGCCGCGATGTCCTGGCCCACACCAACGGCATTCAGCTCACCGCCCACGAGGATCTTGCCATCGGGTTGGATCAGCACGTTCTCCCCATTGAAGCCGATCGGACCCACCTCGCCGGCAGTGCCGAACGCGGCATCGCGGGTGCCATCGGGCAGGAATCTGTAGAGGCGATTCCCGGCACAGATCACGATGCGGCCGTCGGGATCGGTGGCCAGTGACCGCGCCTCGAAGAGATCCGTTTCGATCACGTATCCCGTGCTGCCGAAGCTGGGATCCAGCGTGCCGGTTTGGGCAGAAAGTGATGTGGTGGCGAGGGCCGCAGCCAAAAGGACAAGCGTAGCATTCGTGCGCATGGAGAGGTTGGGTTTAGTTTTTCAGGGCGGTTGTTCCATGGTGTATCGGGAAAGGGTGGGTGGTGTGAACGATCGCAGTCCGCTTGTGCGCGATCGAGGTGGAAGGAGAGATCGGCTGCGAGTGGGTGTTCCTGCAGCGCTAGGCTGGGAGAGTGTGCGGGAAATACCCAGGGTTGTCCACTATCCCGGCACAAGTCCTCGCAATCGCGGTCAGACCCCAGCAATGCTTGGGCAGGAGCACCCTGCGCAGGCCTAGGGGTTCATGGCTTGGAATGAGGGACCCTAAGTAGGCGCTCAAGCACTTAGTGGTACTGTTCGGTATCTGGTTATATTTACCGTATTCCCGCACGCTATATGAGCACAACGCCCCGCTACTCCTTCGCGCTGACCATGGGCCTCTCGCTTCTGCCTGTATTCCTAAGCGCACAAGGTTTGGCTAGTTATGAACCCCGGAACCGCACGGTGTTGATCGAACAATTCTGTGGCGTGGCCAACAACAACTCACCTTCGGCAGAAAGTGAGATCGATGAGCTAGGGGCAACATGGCCAGGCAAGGTGGTCATCGTGCGTGCCCACGCAGGTGTTTTCGCCGCGCCCTTAGGCGATGACCTTGATCTCCGTAACGGGTCGGCTTCTGGGATCCATGAAGAATTCCAAGTCAACTTCACTCCATCCGCATTGATCAATAGAAGTTCATTCGATAGCTGGATGCTTCTAATTGGTGATCAGTGGGAGCCGGCCACCGAAGTGCAACTTGCCCTTGCTTCACCGGTGAACTTGGGCATGGAGACCATATTCGACCCGGATACACGGCAGCTTACAATAACGGTGGAACTGTTTTATACAGCCAATGGCACGGGCGGTGCAGATCGTATCAGTGTATTCGTGAAGGAGGATCACCTGCTGGCAGACCAGTTGGACAATACATCCACCCCACCGCTTGTAGAGGACTATGACCATCAGCATGTGCTGCGCACTTATGTGACCGATCTCTGGGGAGAGGAGGTGCCACAGACCGACTCTGGAACCACCGTGCTTCGCACTTATTCATATACGATACCCGAGGACTGGAACGTGGAGAACTGTTCAGTGGTGGCCTACGTGAGCGAGTATAAAGGCACGATCTACCAAGTCCGCGAGTTTCCTGCTACCGGCGGGAGTACGGTGAATTTGGAGGAAAAGGAAGCGGGGGCCTTGGGCGACGTTCGGTTCCAAATACATGGCACCACTTTGGAGGTACAATTCGCTGAAATGACCAGCACGCCCTTGCGGCTGGTGCTTTACGACGCTTCTGGCAGACAAGTGCACGAGCATCGCATCGTCACTGGTACGATGAACCACCGGGCATCCACCGATGCTCTCGCAACCGGTGTATACCTCTGCACCTTACATGATGGGGTCGATATGGTATCGAAACGGGTTGTGTTGATGGATCATTGATCTGTGCCTGATCAGTCGTATTCGTCACCCACCAATTGCGCGAACACGCCACCCTTCGATGCTTTGGGCAGGAGCACCCAGCGCAGGCCTAGGGGATCAGAAATCCCCTAGCGGGTCACTATTCCTTCGCCTTCAGCTTCGTCACCAGGTCCACGACCTGTTCGGGGCTTAGCTGCTTGCCGCGGAATTTCCGCTCGCCATCCACCAGGAAGACCTTGGGCGTGGCGTAGACATCGTAGGTCTCGGCGTAGTTGAGGCTCTCGATGGTGGTGAGCTTCGGGATGTATTTACGCGGATCCTTCTTGGCCTCTTCGAACACGGTCTGCGTGAGGCCCACGTTCACCCAGTCCAGTTGGTTCTCCCGGATGAAGGCCTTCCAATCCTTCATCAGCGTGCTGTCCACGGCTTTGGCCACACAGTAGACTTCGATGTCCAGTGCCTTCATCTTCTCCTTGTACACCTTAGCCCATTCGGGCAACTCTTTCTTGCAATGGCCGCAATGTGGGTCCCAGAAGATGATGGCCACGTACTCCTGCGGCAGGTCGTAGAAATTGATCCACTTCTGCTCGGTGGTATCGGTGAGGCAGAGGTAGGGGGCCTTTTTGCCCAGCACCAGCGGCGCCTGTTTGTGGGCGCGTTCGCAGAGTTTGTCCAGCTTGTCCTCGGGCATCCAATCCACGCGGCCGGGTGTGGTGCCGTTGGGGCAGAAGTAGGTGAGGGCCATGTGCACGAACACGGCGTCCATGCCCATGATGTCGCTGGTCTCGTACTTGTGGGTGATGGTGTTGACCATGTATTTGAACACCTCGTTCTTGCCATCGGTGCGGTCGATGAGGGCATCGGCGAGGGTATTGATGGTGTCCGGCACTTGCGGCACGGTGCGGCCGATGTACTCATCGAACTTGTTGGCGAAGATGGGTAAGCGCACGATGCGTTCATCCTGCAGGTCTACGTTGTCCCAGTAATGCGCGCGGTACTGAAAGTACTGTGCAGCGCTGTCCAAACTGCCATCGGGCTTGCGGATCTCTGGAAGCTCAACGGCCATGCCCATCTTTACGAAGGCGGCTACCAGGGTTCCGGGGTTGTTGGTCACGAGATCTTGTTGGTAGGTCTTCACGGCCTTGTCCAGTTCCTCCATCTGGACCTTGATGCCGTTGCGGCCAACGGGGTCTGGTTCCTTCTCCAACTGCGTGCGCAGCACGTCGCTCTCCTTCTTCCTGTCGTCGAGGTACCGGATGTAGTCCAAGAAGACTTGGTTCTCCTTGCTCACCTTCACCTCCAGGTGCTTCAGCAGGTCGGCGGTATCGGTCGTCAGCTTGATCACCGGTTCGTTCACCAGCACTTGGAAGAACCTGGGCCCAGGGACCACGATGGCATACAGCCCGGCCTTGTAACCAATGGGACTTTGGAACACGGCCTTGCCCTTGGCATCGGCGATGGCGGTGTCGGCATAATAGAGCTTGCTGCCGTAGTAGTTGGCCAGGTAAATGGTGTCCTTGCCGGCGCCGGTAATGGTCGCTTCGATCTCCCGCTTGGATGCGTCCTGGGCCTGGGCGATGGCCGGAAGGACGAGGGCGAACAGCTTGACTAAAGTGGTGGTCCTACACATGGCGGCGAAAGTACTGGGCATGAGGTTCGGTGGATTCCATTTCCTCTGGGACGAAGGAAGTGCGGGCGTGGGTTGGACCGGGTAGCGTTAAGTCTCGTTAGTGGCGGTCAGGCTCTGGCTACGATGGTCTCGTGCATGCGCCACGCGCTCCCGAAGAAGGTGATCTTGGTCATTCGCTGTGGCACTAAGGCCAGAGCAGGAGTTATTATTGTCGAATGGCAACGCCGAAGGTTGATCCTTAGACCATAGCGTTCCTGCTTAAGGCGGTGTAGACCTCACCGCCTCCGAAAAAGCAAGCGGCCTAGCGAACACCAGAACGGAAGGCTAAGTAGCGATACTTCAGCCTTCCCAGCGCCCACGTCACCTCTCGCGGTCGTGGGCGCGCCTGTTCAGAGTGGATCTTCTCGGTGGGGGAATGATAGGAAAGGAGGCAATTCTATACTCTACAGTGTCTCATCTCAGCCGCGCCGTTCATGGCCTATGGCGTTGACAACCTTGGCGGCGGCCGAGGTGGTGGATCACTTGCAAAGGGCGGATCCGTGCCTGCGGGCTAGGTTCTCAAGCACGGCCTAAGCGAGCTTAGAACGCATGCTCCGACGCATAGTGCCCACATTCGTATCCGTCCCTATAGGTGCCACAAACTGCAGGTGTAGGACTATCGTGGTATTTGTCACACTTGCATCTATCGTAGTGGTCGCATTTACCATAGCCTTCCGGCCCGCCCTGGCCTTGGTGCGCCAGTAGTAGCTGTTCTGCTTCCAGTTGAAGCTTCTTGGTCTCTTCGCGGATCTCGGCGAAGCGCTTCTTCGCGTCCTCGTAGTTGAGCGGTGTCATTCGTGTGCTGTCGTTGTTGGTTCGTGCTGTCCTGTATGGCGATCGGACCAGCGATCATGATCAATGGATCGCGCAGGCGTGTTGGATCCAAGGCGGCTGCCCGAGCGGTCAACGCACGGATCTTCCGATGGATCACTCCTTCACCAACGGCTGCACATGTAGCACTGTTCCATCCTGTGCTACGATGCGGGCCAGGTAGAGCCCGCTCGGGAGCGTGGCGATATCCATGTCCTGCACGGGCCGCTCGAGCGCGAGGCGTCCATCGGCAGCGAAGAGGCGCAATTTGGCATTGGATGGCGCATCGGCGAGGAATAGACGGTCGGTGGCGGGGTTGGGGTAGAGGGACGCGTTGCGGTCGGTGTGCGCTTCTTCCAAGCCTACGGGACTGAGGACCGTGTACGGTTCTGTGCCGATGGCTTCGTCGTACTTGGCGGCGTAGAAGATGAAATCGCCACAGCTGGTGATCACGTTGGTGGGGTAGAGCGGACCATTCACGGTGCTGCCGGGTTGAACGAGTTGGACGGTGCCGCTGACAGTGCCGTCGGTCCGGAAAAGTTGCTGGTCGCTGCCATTGATGTAAGCGGAGAAGTAGAGGGATCCGCCGTGCGCCACAAGGTGATCCGGGGTGCTCAGGAGTTCTTCCGATAATTCCAACATCACCGTACCTGCTTCGGTGCCGTCGCTGTGCCAGAGGTGGGCCACCGAAGCCGTATAGGCCACGAACCAGAGCTCGCCGTTGAAGGCCAACAGGTCCTGGGGCAAAGAGCCGTTGCCGCCGGGCACGATGTCCTTCACCATGTAGGTCCCTTCGGTGGTGCCGTCCGTCACCCATAGTTCCGCATCGTGCGCATAACCGTCATCGCCCTTGAAATAGAGCAGCCCGTTCACCACCGCCAGGTCGCGCGGCGCTCCCGAGCCGGTGCCTTCGTCGATGTCCTTCACCAGGTGCGTGCCTTCGGCGGTGCCATCCGTCACCCACAATTCTTCCTCCAGGCCGGGCACCGTGGCACTGAAGTAGAGCAGGCCATTGTATTCCGTGAATTGGTGCGGGTTGCTGCTCAGCGTGCCGGGGTTGATGTCCATGATCAATGTGGTGCCTTCCACCGTGCCATCACTGCGCCAGAGCTCGCTGCCCAGTTCATCCGTACCGCCCCTGAACACGACCAGGTCGTTGTACACCGTGAAGCGGCTGGACGACACCAGGCCCTGCACATCCTGCATCGGCAGCTCGAACTGGGTGCCGGCCGTGGTACCATCGGAACTCCACAACTGGTAACCGTCCACGCCGTTGTCCGCTACGAAATACACGCGGTCTTGCCACGCCAGGAAATTGAGTGGCCCACTGTCTCCTGCGCCGGGGTTGATGTCCTTCAGCAGTCGGGTGCCCTCCGGTGTGCCATCGCTCACCCAGACCTCGTTGCCGCTGACCCCGTCATCCGCGCTGAAATACACGAGCCCCTCCACACACGTGATGTCTTGCACATCGGAACCACCCGTAGCGTTGATGTTGCGCAGCAGCGTGGGGATCTGGGCGGTAGCGAATAGGGGGATGCAAAGGGCGAAGGCAAGAGCGCGTCGATGTAGGATCATGCTGAGAGGTGTTTTGGAACGTTCAATAGGGAAGGCCGGGCGCGTGTTCGGGCGACCTGCCGGAAGTACATCGGGGAAGGTGCGGGGATGTGAACACGAACCGGGCGTGGCGGTCCCGAGGCCAGTCCGAAGGAGGTGCTTGATCGGTGCTTTGAACCACTGCAGGGAATTCGCCTCGGCCGAGGATCCTTCCATTCAGTGCTTGTCCACTGCCATTGGGAGATCAACATTTATCGCACCGGCGCTTCAGCCGCTTGGTGTACGGCCCAAAGTGCGGACAACCTCTTTTGGTCGAAGGATCGCACACCCTGCAACGGGCTTATCCGTGCAAGGAGGGGCTAGGTTCCGCAGCACGCCCTAAGCGCGCTTAGAACGCATGTTCTGATGCATAGTGCCCACACCATGTATCCTTATAGATACTACCACAAACGCCAGGACCACCGCCGCCATGGTAGTACCGCTCACAATGGCACTTATCGTAGTGGTCACATTTGCCGCGCCCTTCCGGCCCGCCCTGGCCTTGGTGCGCAAGGAGGAGCTGTTCCGCTTCAAACTGAAGCTTCTTGACCTCTTCGCGTATCTCGGCGAAGCGCTTCTTCGCTTCTTGGTAAGTGAGCGGTGTCATGGTGGTCGGGTGTTGTGTGCGGTGCGGGAACGAACTAAAGGAGAGCAGGCTGCTTATTCGGGCGAGCTGCGTAAGTACATCGGGATGGGTGGGTAGAGGTGAACACCGAGGTGCGGAGCATTGAACATCTGCTGTGTCTCCACCTCAGTTGCGAAGCAGCGGGTACCTATCTAAAGGCTGCATCTCGGCCCTTGGGAACCGAGCTACATCGCACCGGCACTGAAGCCGCAGGCTCGTCCGCCATCGCGGCGCAAGGCCAGTAGTGGGGACAGAGCGCTGCGGAGGACGGGGTGGTGGATACCCTGCAAAGGTCTAGAGCGCCATATTGGACTGAACGATCAACGAGCGCAGCATGTCGCGGGGTCCCTTCAATCCATTACGCACCGAACACTGAATCCGTTCCTTTTGGTGCTCCAGACCCGTTTGATCCCGGTTTCCATGTGGTTGAGCCCGTGCCAGTAGGCATTGAGCAGACCGACGTCCGATGAACACCACCAATAGGTATCGTTGCCCATGTTCATGAATTCGCCATCGCCGTTGCTGCGGAAACCCGCCGGGAGACCTGTGAAGCCACTTTGATCGGTCGCACCCACGTTCGGCGCATTCCAGACCGCAGTGGACTTCAACTTGCCGCCCACGTTCTGGTCGCTCCCGCGAAAATCAGCATCGCCCAAATTCACTTCCAGCATCCCCAGGGTTAACTCCAGTTCCAACCAATCGGCATCGGTGGACACATGCCAGCCTTGCGGGCAAAGGAGGGTATCGGAGGCTGCGAATCCGTTGTAGATCTTGCCGTAGAGGGCATCGTTCAGAGGGTCGTTGTCGTAGTTGCTCCACGCTGCGGTGCTCAAGTTCGGCCAACTGGTGTTGGAAGTGACGTTCGGGATCTCGGTCCCATCGCGGCGGCGCGATGTGCGCAGGTTCTCGGCCATCCATGTCCGGTTGCCGATAAGTATGGTCTGGTACGTATTGCCATCGACGTCCATGACCGTTCCATCCAGAGGGGTGCAGGTGAGCAGGTCTGCCACGTCCATGGTGTCAGAGGACACTGGTAGCACCACAAATTCGCTTACGGTGTTCGATGTAAGGTCCACACCACGAATGGAAACTTGCTCCGCACAGGTGCTGGTCCGGTAGGCACCATCGGTGCAGAAGACCACGTTGCCGTTGGCCCACACATAGCCCTGTTCCACGGGCAAGCCCGCACAACCGATCACCTGCCCCTGGATCACGGATTGGATAAGTGCCTCTACTGGTATGGAGATGGAAGTATCCTCCGAAAAGGGTCCGATCACTTCTTCGTGGATCATTTGGTACGCTCCAGAGGTCTCGCATGGCAGCCAGACCTGTAGTGTCATCACTTGGCCGATCGGGAACTGCCCAGCGAACTCACCCTTGTCGTCCGTGAACAGGGTAGCATCACCCATCGTCTGGGTGGTGAATTCCACGCGTGCATTGGCCAGGCCATTACCACCAAGCAGGTCCACGACCTTGCCTTGTAGCAGCATGAAGGCATCAGGAACATCCACGTTCCACCAAGAGAAGTGTGTTACTTGCCCGATGTAATCGTTGGCTACCCGTTGGGCTTCGCCCTCCTGCACCCAATAGCCCAGCTCTTCATCGAACCACCACAAGGGGATCGATGGCGGGGCATTGAGTTGTTGGTCCGGCATTACCGGAAAGCGCACGGTAGCGGTTATTCCACTGGCCAGTTGCACGGCTTGCCCGGAAGCATCGTTCAATTCCGCGCCGACCATTCCGTAGGAAAGTAACAGCTGCGGCTCTTCGTTCATCACGCCCATCAACATGCCGGGCATGAGTTGGTGGAGATCATCACTTGTAGGATCGATATGGTCCAGCGAGACGATCACTTCACCTGCATAGGGTTGTCCGTTCTGAACGAACGCGTTCTCCGGGAATGTGATCGTTACCCCATCCAAAGCGACTGCGCCGCCGGAAGTGCCAAGCACCATGCCTGTTTGGTCCTTGGCCAGGAGCTTGATGTGCACACGGCTGATGGTATATGCGGCACTGTCCGCAGGAACAAAAGAGCGCGAACCATTGAAATAACCTTCTTTCTGCACCATAACACGTGCTAGATCCTCCGTGGCCTCCACACCTGTTAACAGGAATACACCGAAGTGGTCCGTAGTGGTGGATATCCCAGAGCCACACCCCGCACGCACGGTGGCACCCGCTAAGGGCATCCCCCATTCATCCATGACCTGCCCACCGATGTTCACGATGATAGTTGCCCCCAGATCGATCGTAGGCACGGCAACGCGCACCGCGTCGCTGATGTAACTGGTATCGCAGTCGGCGTCGTGAAAGCGCACGCGGTACCAACCGGCTTGCTCGGGTAGCAGGTTCAGCGGTTCGTTCTCTACGACATCCACCGGGGTCCAGGTCAGTCCGTCACTGGAATGTTCCCAGATCTTGGTTCCGTAATAGGTATCGGCCAACTGGAACACGATGGGTTCATCCGGGCAGGTCAACAACTGTCCGCGAACGTCGTCTGGCGCGAACACCAAGGCGCACGCGCCAAGGATCAACGGTCTTAGGTGGCTTTGCATAACTTGTGATTGACCGTTCGGCCGCTGGCCAAGGTGATGGTGAGCAGGTAAAGCCCGTCGGGCACATGGCCAATGTCAAGTCGCGTGCTGCTAGCACTTGGATGAGCCACGAGCATGACCGATCGCCCGGCTAGGGAACGAAGCGTAATGGAGTGGATGACCTCCTGGGCCTCCACGCGAAGACTCGTGGATGCTGGATTGGGATACACACTGCTCGTCCTTGCTTCCTGCTCACCGAGGCCCGTGCTCAAAAGCACCTCCACTTCGCTTACCCGAACACAGTTGATCGCCACATCCGTCACGGTCACCGTGAACAAGGTGGCGGCGGCAAGCTCCAGCAGAACGGGGTTGGCTGCCGTAGGGTCGTCAAGCCCTTCCGAAGGTTCCCAAACGAAGGTGTATGCTGCACTCCCTCCCGAAGCGGTAGGTTGGCCGCCAAGTGTCAACGGTGAGCCGTAGTAGTACTGGGTGCCGCCAGCATCCACTTGGAATTGCGGAGGTTGGGCAATGGTAAAAAGGGCCACCGTCTGTGCCTGTCCGACCAGGACCGTTGCAACGAACGTTATGAATGCGGTGATTGATCTGATCATGCTGTCGCGCGGTATCCTTGTAAACAAAGATGCAAGATCCTCGTGGTCTTTCGAGTCTTCGGTCCGCCTCCAAGGCTTCACACAGACCCGGTGGGTACTCCTACACCACTGCACCTCTGCGGTGCATCCACCTCAGCCGCCTCAGCCGCGAAGCCTGGGGTACTTATCTAAAGGCTGCACCTCGGCCCTTGGGAACCGAAGTATATCGCACAGGCGCTCAAGCAGCAGGCTCGTCCGCCATCCCGGCGCAAGGCTGCGTGCGCGCACAGGCCGGTGCGGAGTTTGGGGGGTCACCCTGCGCCGATCAATAGGACAATGTGCCTTCATAGAAGAGAGTAGCTACTACCTGCCTACATTCAGACCCTGCTTGGCCACTTCAGAAGCAGGACCATCAACTTGTCATGCGGATACCTACGAGGCATGCTCCCCTGTGAGCACACGGTCCTTGCAAAGCAACTTGAACCCGGCACAAGGTCGCACTAAACAGCCGGCTTCATCTGTATAGAACAACAACCCCTCGTGATCCGGAACATCCTCATCTTCTTATCGTGCACATGGCTATCGGCAGCCTGTTCTTCAGAAGGAACCGAAAGAGGTGATACCCCCGTAGTGAATAGCGGATCGACGACCTCGGCTCCGATCTGCTTCAATCACACCTTACTGATCCTTGACTCGTCCACATACCATGCAGCCGTCAACTCTGAGTTCATCAAGAAGTTCGCCTATTCACAAGAGCGGCAGCTAAAGAGATACAAGGGCTTCTATATGTTCGGGAAGACCAACTATATCGAACTGTTCCATCCAAAAAGCTTCGACGGTCATGAAGAAGAAGCTGGAGGTATGTGGATCAACCTTGCTCCGCTCAAAGCCAACTATCTAAAGAGCTTGGAATGGGAGGGCCGCGATCATTTCCACTATGGATCCGATGAACACTTTCATGATCTATCCTTGATCCTCAAGGATTCGGTCAATCCCATCTCGACGTGGGAAATGACGAAGGAGCACTATGAGAGTTGGACCCATAAGAAGTACAATGACTCACTCGACTTTTTGCCGGTCGACTACTACAGCCAACAGGACTCCGATCCTTCATCCAACTACGCCATGAACGACGTCATCGGCATAGCGCTGATCACGAACCACTCAGACAGCCGTGCAATGACCGACTACTTGACGACGGTCGGTTTTCAACTGGTAGCAGAGAAGGGTGGGGTAACCACACTAGCGAACAACGATCAATTCATCGAACTGCATCGATCAGAGGATCAGCGATCACCAGCGATCTACAAGTACGTCATTCGATTGAATGAACCTGTTCAGCCTGTGGATGTGATCATTGGAAGTTCAAGGATCCATTGTGAGGGGACAACAGCGACTTGGTACTTTCTGGAGCACCCTTAAGGCCGCTGAAAGTCCACACGCCGTCAGCGCTCAAGCCTCGGTTAAGTCCTTGCCTCAGACGCGATGACGAGAGTTCCTCGTTCAAGAGTGGCACTCGTCCCTTTGCAAACCTAGGGTCATCGCATCGGCGCTGAAGCCGCAGGCTTGCCCGTCATCCCAGCGCAAAGCCGAGAACGCGGCCGGAGCGTGCTGAGGTCTGAAGGGTCCTGCACCACCGCTTCACCGTACCCCACTCAGTCATTTCCCGAAACTTGTTTCGTGCAACTTTCATGCGGCATTCGCGCTGCTCGTACCGCGCTCTCGAACCCGGTGATGACACGCTCCATCGATGCACAAGGTGTGCCTTCCTACCTAATGGATCATTTAGCTGCGGCGACAGCTGAAGAATGGCCCAACTTTGTATCGCATGCCCGAACTGCCAGGAACACCGCACATGCTGACGATCCGCAACATGGTCTGCGACCGCTGCCGGGCAGCCGTGGAACGTGTGCTCACTCATGTGGGTCTTGCCGTGAATCATGTGGACCTCGGCGAGGTGGAGTTGAAGCGTGCGCCCGATGCCGCCCAGCTTGAGGCCGCCCGCATCGCGTTGCATGCCGATGGGTTTGAACTGGTGGATGACCACGAGGCGGTCACGATCAACCGCATAAAGACCGCGATCGTGCAATTGGTGCATCATAACGGCGATGCTGATGGTCGCGTGAACCTTAGCCAGCACCTCTCCGAACTGCTGCACAAGGAATACTCGGGGCTCTCCGCGCTCTTCTCGCAGGTGGAGGGCATAACCATCGAGCAGTACTTCCTGCTGCAGCGCCTGGAGCGCGTAAAGGAGCTGATCAAGTACGGTGAGCTCACGATGAGCGAGATCGCGCACCGCACGGGCTTCAGCAGCTTAGCGCACCTGAGCGCGCAGTTCAAGAAGCTCACGGGCATGACACCGACCGCCTTCCGCGCCATGGGCGGTGGCAGGCTTCCGCTAGACCAGGTGGGCTGATGTAAATCTTCCCGATGAGGATGTAACGCGGAGGGCTCCTGGTCGTCGGTGCTTTGCATCGTCAAAAAACACCAACGACCATGGACAACACGAACATCGCCCTTCCCCTGATCGACGTGAACAGCGCGCACTGCGCCCTGTGCGTGGAGAAGGCCCTTCGCAGTGTGCCCACCCTCGAGGAAGCCTGTTTGGACCTTGATCGCCACCTGGCCAAATTGCGCTCGGCCACCTCGGCGCAGGCCGTGCGCGAAGCTGTGGCCGCCATCCGCCATGCCGGCTATAACGTCGCCACCGAGCGGCACCGCTTCAGCACCACAGGCATCACCTGCGCCGGTTGCGCCAACAAGGTCGGCGACATCCTCAACAAGCTGCCTGGCATCATCAGCGCACGCGTGGACCATGTGGACAAACAGGCCGAGATCGAAGTGGTGAAGGGTACCTTGACCGTGGACGATCTCCTGAACGCCCTTAAGCCCGCTGGCTACGGACTTATCGCCCAAGCCGCCTAACCACCATCCGCCATGACCGCCCAGACGAGCACCCTGGTGATCCCCGTGGAGAACATGGACAGCGAGCATTGCGCGCTGATCGTGGACAAGGCCTTGGGCACCGTGCCCAGCATCGCCACGCACCACGTGGAACTGAACAACCGCAGCGCGGTGGTGCAGAGCACCACGCCCGTGGAGGCCGTGCGCGATGCCGTGAAGGCGATCCGCGACAACGGCTATGACGTGCCCACGGTGAAGCGCACCTTCCCCGTGACCGGCATGACCTGCGCCAGCTGCGTAGCCAGCGTGGAGAGCATGCTGCAGGCCCAGCCGGGGGTGCTCGAGGCCGCGGTGAACCTGGCCACCAACACCGTGCAGGTGCGCTACGTGCCCGGTGTGATCGATGAGCGCCGCATGCGCGCCGCGATCCAGAGCATCGGTTACGACCTCATCATCGGGGAGGAACGCGAGGCCACTGCCGACCTGGAGGCGATCGCGCGTGAACGCATGGCCTCGCTGAAGAAGCGCCTGTGGGCCTCCATCGCCCTCAGCGCGCCGCTGGTGGTCATCGGCATGTTCATGATGCACGAACCCTGGGCCAACCTGGTGATGTGGTCCCTCAGCACCCCCGTGGTGCTCGTCTTCGGCAGGCAGTTCTTCATCAATGCATGGAAACAGGCGAAACACCGCAGCGCCAACATGGACACCCTGGTGGCCCTGAGCACCGGCGTGGCCTACGTCTTCAGCGTCTTCAACACCGCCTACCCCCAATTCTGGACGAGCCGTGGGCTGATGCCGCACGTGTACTTCGAAGCCGCCGCGGTGGTCATCACCTTCATCCTGCTGGGCAAGTTCCTGGAGGAGCGCGCCAAGGCGGGCACCAGCAGTGCCATCAAGAAGCTGATGGGCCTGCGACCGAACACGGTGCTGCGCGAAGGGTCCGATGGAACCACGCGCGAGGTGCCCATCGCCGATGTGAACGTGGACGACATCCTGCTGGTGCGTCCCGGGGAGAGCATCGCGGTGGACGGCGAAGTGATCGGTGGTGAGAGCTATGTGGACGAGAGCATGCTGAGCGGTGAACCCGTGCCCGTGGCCAAGCAGATGGGCACCCCGCTGCTGGCAGGCACCATCAACCAGAAAGGCAGCCTGCGCATGCGGGCGCAAAAGGTCGGAGCGGCCACACTGCTTGCGCAGATCGTACGCACGGTACAGGAGGCACAAGGCAGCAAGGCGCCTGTGCAGAAGCTGGTGGACAAGGTGGCGGCCGTCTTCGTGCATATCGTCATAGGCATTGCCCTGCTGAGCGCGGTGGTATGGTGGGTCCTCGGCGGTGAGCACGCGTTTACGCAGGGCCTGCTCGCACTGGTCACCGTGCTGGTGATCGCCTGCCCCTGCGCCCTCGGCCTCGCCACGCCCACGGCCATCATGGCGGGCATGGGCAAGGGTGCCGAGAACGGCATCCTCATCAAGGACGCCGACAGCCTGGAACGTGCGCGCAACATCACCGCCATCGTGCTCGATAAGACCGGCACCATCACCGAAGGCAAGCCCGAAGTGGTGGAGGCCGTGGGGTTGAGCGAGCAGCCCGTCGGCTCCGCGGTGCTCGCGATCGAATCGCGGTCCGAACATCCCCTGGCGGAGGCGGTCGTTCGGCACCTGCATGGCGCCGGCGTACACCAGGCCGTTGCGGTCGGAGCCTTCGACAGCCTCACCGGCAAAGGCGTGAAGGCCACCGTGGCTGAAACCACCTGGCTCTTGGGGAACCGCCGGTTGCTGGAGGAGAGCGGCATCGCCATTACCGGCGACTGGCGCACGTACGAGAAACGCTGGCAGGAGGCCGCGCACACGGTGGTGTGGGTGGCCGACGGCACGCAGGTGCGTGCCGCCCTGGTCATCGCCGACCGCATCAAGCCATCGGCCGCCGAGGCCATCGCACGCCTGAAGCGTGCAGGCATCAAGGTGTACATGCAGACCGGCGATTCGCGGCGCACCGCACAGGCCGTGGCAAAGGCCGTGGGTATCGACGACTTCCGAAGCGAGGTATTGCCCAAGGACAAGGGTACCTTCGTGACCGGGCTGCAACAGCAAGGCCATGTGGTGGCCATGGTGGGCGATGGCATCAACGACAGCGAGGCACTCGCGAAAGCCGACGTGAGCATCGCTATTGGCAAGGGCAGCGACATCGCCATGGACGTGGCGCGCATGACCTTGATCAGCACCGACCTGAATGCTATCCCACGCGCCATCCAACTCTCCCGCCGCACAGTGGTGCTCATCCGCCAGAACCTCTTCTGGGCCTTCATCTACAACATCATCGGCATCCCCATCGCGGCGGGTGTGCTATACCCCATCAATGGTTTCCTGCTGGACCCGATGATCGCCGGAGCGGCCATGGCGCTGAGCAGCGTGAGCGTGGTGAGCAATAGCCTCAGACTGCGCTGGGTGAAACTGGACAAGTGAAACATCGAACGAACCTCCGAACGAACGACCATGAAAACCATCAGTCTATTGATCGCTACCCTGCTGCTGCTGCCGGGTTGCAACGCACAACTGAAGAATGCGCACACGGTGACCGTCCGGGTGGACGGCGACTGCCCCATGTGCGAGAAGACCATCGAGAAGGCCGCCTACATGAAGGGTGAAGCTGAAGCCGACTGGGATGTGGATGTGAAAACCGCACGCATCACCTACGACAGCACACGCACTTCGCTGGATGCGGTATTGCAGCGCATCGCCCAGGCCGGGTACGACAGCGAGCAGTACCTGGCTCCTGATGCCGCCTATGCCGCGCTGCCCGGATGTTGCCAGTACGAGCGCAGCTTCAAACGCGCCCCACGTGCTGCAAGCCCAGGAACAAACGCGCATTCGGATCACGCTGGTCACCATGCTGACACTGCGGAAGCTGCGATCGACCAAGGGACCAAGGACCCACTGGCCCCGGTCTTCGATACCTACTTTGCGCTGAAGGATGCCCTGGTGGCATCAAATGCCACCGACGCGCAAGCCCGCGCCAAAGCCTTCGACGCCGCTTTGCGAAATGTGGAAATGGATGCTATGGAACACACCGCTCACCTGGTTTGGATGAAGGTGATGGAGCGACTGGCGAACACCAGTGGTGTTATCGCTGGCACTGCGGATCTTGCCAAGCAGCGCAAGGCTTTCGCAGAGCTGACGGCTCCGATGACCGAGCTCGCCAAGGCAGCGCCTGCCACCACGCCGATCTATCGGGATAACTGCCCCATGTACGAGGGCGGCGCCGACTGGCTCAGCCGGGATAGGGCCATCAAGAACCCCTTTTATGGGTCACAGATGATGACCTGCGGTAGTGTGATGGAGACCATCAGCCGCTGATCGTGTCATGCAGTTTTCCTCCAACATCCGATCGGTACTGCTGCTGGTGCTCCTGCACGGGCTGCCGGGGATGATGCCCGTGCAGGCCCAGCATGTCGGTCATCCAGCCTTGGGCACCTCCGGTCCGCTCGGGGACTTCACACCCAAGGTCACGCGGTACGACCTCGTCATCACGGACACCATCGTCAACTACACCGGCAAAGCGCGCAAGGCCTACGCGGTGAACGGGAGCATTCCCATGCCCACGCTCACCTTCACGGAAGGTGATACGGCGATGATCGTGGTGCGCAACGCAATGGCAAAGGAGGAGACCTCCCTGCATTGGCATGGCCTGATCCTGCCTTACCACCTTGATGGCGTGCCCCACCTCACCACCGAGCCCATCAAGGCGGGTGAAACGCAGGTGTACAAGTTCCCGCTGGTGCAAAGCGGCACGTATTGGTACCATTCGCACACGGGCTTGCAGGAACAGAACGGCATGCACGGTGCGCTCATCATCCACAAGCGGAATGCCGCGCCGATGCCAGAGCACGTGGTGATCCTCAGCGAGTGGACCGACATGAAGCCGAAGGAGGTGCACCGCAGGCTGCATGCCGCCAACGACTGGAGCGCGATCAAGAAACACCAGATCCGGCCAGGAACCGTGCAGAGCTACAGCGATGCCATCAAGGATGGTGCGTTCGGCATCAAGCTCACCAACGAGTGGAAGCGGATGAACGCCATGGACGTGAGCGATGTGTATTACGACCTGCTGCTGGCGAACGGACGGCCGGTGGACGAAGCTCCGCGCCTGAAGGCGGGCGACCGGGTGCGCATCCGCCTGATCAACGGCGGGGCGAGCAGCTACTTCTGGATCACCTATGCCGGCGGGAAGATGACCGTGGTGGCCAGCGACGGCATGGACGTGGAGCCCGTGGAGGTGGACCGCTTCATCATGGGCGTGGCCGAGACCTACGACATCATCGTCACCATCCCCGCAGACAGCACGGCCTATGAACTGCTGGCCACGAGCGAGGACCGCGTGCGCTCCACCTCGGTGTGGCTCGGCTCCGGGATCCGCCAGCTCGCCGCTCCGCTCCAGCCCCTGAAGTACTTCGAGGGCATGAAGATGATGAACGACATGATGAAGATGAACGGGGACCTGGATGACATGGGCATGCACATGAGCCTGCAGCAGATGGACATGAACGTGGTGATGTACCCGGAAGTGACCGGGGAGAAGAAGGCCACGCTCTCCCATGGGTCCGGCCATGATCACGGCGATGACCGCTACAACAGCAACGCGCTTTCCGACATCGTGACGTTGAACTATGCCATGCTTCGCTCGCCCACACCCACGACCCTGCCGCCGGGGCCGGTGAAGGAACTGAAGTTCACCCTCATGGGCAACATGAACCGCTACCTGTGGGCGATCGACAACCGCACGGTGAGCGAGACCGACCGCTTTCTGATCCGCAAGGGCGAGAACGTGCGCATCATCCTGCACAACAACAGCATGATGCGCCACCCCATGCACCTGCACGGCCACTTCTTCCGCGTGGTGAACGGTCACGGCGACCTTGCCCCACTGAAGAACGTGCTGGACATCATGCCGATGGAGACTGACACCATCGAGTTCGCCGCCACCGAGGAGGGCGATTGGTTCTTCCACTGCCACATCCTCTACCACATGATGAGTGGCATGGGCCGGGTGTTCACCAATCCTCCGGCGGAACCCAACCCGGTGCTGCCCGATGCGGAGAAGGCGTGGCGCCATTTCCTGCGTGAGGACAAGGCCTGGCACTTCATGGGCATGAGCGACTTCGCCACCAACGGCATCGATGGGGAGGCCATGCTGATGAACAAGCGCTGGAGCCTGCAGACCGAATGGCGCCTCGGCTACACCAAGATGCATGGGCAGGAAGTGGAGGCGCACTTCGGTCGCTACTTCGGCAAGATGCAGTGGTGGTTCCCCAACATCGGCATCGACTGGCGCACGCGCGAAGGCCACGACGACGATCCGGAGGAGAACCTCTTCGGGCAGCGCAACACCAAGAACAGCCGCAGTGTGGCGCACATCGGTTTCCAATACACGCTGCCCATGCTCCTGGTGCTCGATGCCCGCATCGATACCGACGGACGGCTGCGCGCGCAGCTGGCGCGCCATGACATACCGCTCACGCCCCGACTTCGTCTAGACCTGATGGGCAACAGCGACTATGAGTACATGGCCGGGTTGCGGTACGTGATGGACCAGACCTGGGCACTGCGGACGCACTACGATAGCGACATGGGATGGGGAATAGGCTTGACACTGACCTATTGATCAGGTGCGCTATCCTGGCCAAAGCTCAGAACATCCAAAGGGTATTCGTCTCGAAACCCTGAGGCATATGCTGCAAAAGCGGCAAGAGCCTTTCGGTGATCCTTTCTTGAACTAACCTTCGGGTTAGTGGACAAGACTTGTGCGCTGCGGAAGTTTAAGGGATCGATACTCAGGGTAAGCCGCTGAAGCCTCTTGGCCCAGGAACCTAAGAACCTAAGAACCCCCAACCACCTCTCGGCTCCGCCGACCTACCTGCCCCCGGCGGACAAGGTCAGTGGTATAGCGGCCCTGAGCCTATTGCACCTCAGCTCAAGCCTTTGGCCTGATGGCCACCAACCAGAAGCACAAACCCTCTTAAGCCCTACCTACCCGCTCGGTCCGTAGGCGGTGGTTGGCCTTGGGCTCTTGGCTGGGCCCCTGGCTGGCCCGCGTGCTCCTTGCCCTCGGGCTGTTCCGCCGCTTCATCGGGCAGCAGGCAGGCCAGCACCTTGGCCGGGTCTTCCGAGGTCAGCCTCATGAAGGCCACGGGGTCGAAGCGGAGGTAGGTGGCCGCCAGTTGGAATTTCTCCAGCATCAGGTCCCGTTGCTTCCGCTCGATAAGGCCCAAGGCGTCCGCATGCAATTCCATGGCGGCTGCTGTTTCGGCCTGGCTCTTCAATCGCGCATCGCGGATCAACCGCATGGCGTTCCCATAGATAGCTCTCCTGTTCATCAGACATAGGTTTAGTTGATGGCAGGGAGAGGTGCCACCCAAATATCAAGAAGATCCGATCAAATACAAAACCGTGGTGACAAGTGGATAGCAGGTGTGCCCAACCACGACATAGGTGCAGCAGAAAGTGGATCATGGTGCTGGGCTAGGTTGGTCATGGTGATAGTGGAGGTTGATCATGGTGCTGGTCCAGGTTGATCATGGTGGTTGTACAGGTTGATCGTGGTGGTGGTGCAGGTTGATCGTGGTGCTAGAGGAGGTTGATCGTGGTGGTGGAGGAGGTTGATCATGGTGGTGGAGGAGGTTGATCGTGGTGATGGAGGAGGTTGATCGTGGTGGTGGACCAAGTTGATCGTGGTGGTGGAGGAGGTTGATCGTGGTGGTGGTGCAGGTTGATCGTGGTGGTGGTGCAGGTTGATCATGGTGGTGGAGGAGGTTGATCGTGGTGGTGGACCAAGTTGATCGTGGTGCTGGTCCATGTCGATCATGGTGGTGGACCAGGATGATCGTGTTGCTGGTCCATGATGATCAACACGTGCGCCCAACACGCTAAAAGTTGCCGAGAATTCGACGGCAGGGCAGAGAATACTACGGCATTTCCGACGCATCGTCGGATGGTCCGTTGGAACGTCGGGGTTTACGACGCACGGGGGTAACGCCGCCTTGGCCGATTGGGTAGAACGGGGTGTCGTGCAACAAAAACAAACAACAACCGCACGACATTAAAAACCCCCAAGACAATGAGAGCCAATATCACACTCGCCCTTTCCAAGCTTACGGTGTACCGTTTGCTGGCACTGCTGCGGAACGTCATCCAGATGTTCACCGGCAATGCGCTCTTTGCTTCTTCGCCGTTCACCGTCGCGCAGATGGAGGCGAAACATGAGGAATACGATGCGGCCATCGCGGCGGCTAACGAAGGTGGTCCGGCGCAACGCAAACACCGCGACAAGGTGACCGCCGAAGTGATGGACATGTTGCGCATCCAGGCCGACTACGTCCGCAGTGTCTGCAACGGCGATGCCGCGAAGCTCGCCACCAGTGGTTTCACCCTCGCCAAGCGCCCCGAGCCCATCGAGGAGGTGGGTATCAGCGGCAACGTGGTGGCCCGCAACAGCTCCAAGCCCAACACCGTGAAGATCAGCTGGGGCAAGGCTGTGGGTGGTCGCATGTCCCGCCTGGAGGTTACCGACACGGACCCGAACCTGCCTTCTACGGTATGGACCACCGTGGGCATTACCAGCCGCCACAGCATGGAAGTAGGCGACCGTGAGCTGTACAAGGCCTACTACTTCCGCGTCATCGCCCTCGGCAAGACCACCGAAGGCAAACCAAGCGACGTGGTCATCGGTCGCGCCGCATAGACCAACCGCGTGTCACCCCCGCGAAGGCGGGGGGCGACGAACGCGCGGACCCCAGTGGCCAGCCCCGGCTCCAACGCAGTAATGCGGAGGAAGCCGGGGCTGGGACGTTTTAGGGGTGGGGGAAGTGGAAGATGCTGGTGGTACCGCAGGGTCATCCGCCAAATGCGCGGACAGACCACTGCGGAGGTTTGAGAGGAGGACACCCAGCGCTGGTCTAGAAAACGAAGATTGAGTAGTTTCGGGATACTTTACACTATAATGGAAAAGACATTTCCGAACCCCGACAGTCAGCGACTGTTGCACACATTGCAAGTGTTCGAAGATATGGCAGGCAGATTGAGCGGGGCCGATGTGCAAGTGATCCCATGCCGGATAGCGGTTCATTCTGTGATTTCGATTGGAAAAGTATGTGCGCGGGCATGGCCCGTTCAGCTCAGTGATTCTCAATCAAGACAACTAGTTCAAGTTGTGAGCGAGTGTACGCAGGAGGTCCAACAGGTGCTAAACGGGCGAAACAACCTTGCAATGTTGACCACTGTGCTCAATCAGGCACATGATACCCTGCAAGACCTAAGGGTTCAGTTCATAGTCTCTGAGTCGGTGAAGCCAGCTGATGCTTATGCAGAGCTTCTGGTTAAACAACAAGAAAAGGTTCTTGCATTGGATGGTTTGATCAACAATCTCACGGGCCTCGCCAACAATCAGATCAACAAGAAAACCCTCGAAGAACAGTCAAACTACTTTTCCGAACAAGCGAAGAGATTCTGGCGAATCGCAGGAATATGCCTAATTACGTTCTCTACACTGTCTGTCCTCTTCGTAGCATTTCTGTGCTCAATGCTCGGTTCACAGAACTATGTGACGGATCTTTTTGCGACGGAAGTGCCCTTGGAGGTGAACATGAATCGATTGCGCGGGAGCTGTCCGGACTGCGTTCGTACCTTCTTCCTTAACGCCTTAATCAAAACGCATGCAATCAGAGTCCTTACGGTCTCGTTCTTCCTCTTCCTAATTGCCGTCGTGCTAAAGGCTTTCAATAGTGCTGCTCACAATTATACCATTAACATGCAACGATCCAACAGTCTAAGAGCTGCATTGCAGATGTTGGAGAAGTCACATTCTGAAGATGCAAAGGACGCCATGATGGATAAAGCAGCAGCGGCGATATTTTCGCATCAGCCGACAGGCTTCAATACGAAGCCACCGGCAAACCTTGTTCAGAATGTAATGGAATGGGGCAAGAGTCATAAGGACGGGGAATAGCTAGAAGACACCCCGGCCGTTCTACGATGGTTCGTTCTTATGGGCATTACGGCCGCTTCAAAGAAGGGGGCATGTCCGAACTAAGCAGACGGACCACTGCACAGTTTTGAGGAGAAATCCCTGCGCGGCTATGCAAGGTGTATTACACGATGAACTTGCTCACGGCCATTCCCTCTTCCGTGAGGCTATACACCATATCTTTTTCTTGCTTGATTACGTGCAGGGTCTGTAGTAGCATGTCGACGCCCCATTCACTTCCCGTTACAGTGCCACCACGTCTGATATGGTTGAATAGGTTCCGTAATTGATCATTTTTCAGGATGACTTCAGCCATCTGCTGCTGATACTGCTCTTGAAGACCGTTTAGCTTGTCCAGTGAATCGACAAAATTGCGTTTCACTCCTTCGAGATCTTGCTCAGCTTTTCGTCTTAGCTGGACTTCCTCATCCAATGCTCTCATCAGTCTATCCTTGTCAATAGTGAGTTGACCGATCAAGCTGGTCGTTACCTTGAGTTTACCTTCAATTTCCGTGCGTTGGTTTTTGTGCTCAACCACAGCATCCAGGCGTTTCTCCTCCAGTTTGAAGATGTACTTCGGGATTACAGCAACCGCGAGACACGCGACAGTAAGGGGACCCACATAGATCTTGACCAAATGTTGCCACCATTCACCGTATAGGTTGGCATCAATCCAATTCAAGCGATCTAAGAATCCGAGATCGGAACCCGGAAACAGAGCAATGTAGATGGCTCGCCAGTTGAGTAGCACGAACCCGATCAACCAGGAGAAGTAGAAAGGACTCTTTAACCTCTCCTTAAGTGCGTCCTTCAAATCTTCAACTTCGTCTGCCATGGCCTAAAGATGATTATTAACCGGCATACTGTCTGTTGAAGCCACTACAGAATTGGCGCCTCGGCACCCTGTGGCTACGAAACCGCGACTTCCTCGCGGAAGACTGAACCTCCGCTGTTAGAAACTAAGGTGCATCGCACCAACGTTGGAGCTACAGAATCACCGCCAAATGCGCGGAGACATCGCTGCGGAGATATGTGGGTACACCCTGCCCAAGTTTGAGGGTTCTGGGAGGATACCCCGCGCGGGTCTGGAAAGATTTAATGGAAGACATCCTTTGCAGGTCTAATGATTGTTTGTCGTATCGTCAGCTCCATTCACTGCATCTGCAATCGCTTCGGACCATTCTTTTTGCTCAATGTCGAGATCCTTTTGCGATTTCGCGGATATCTCTTTCGCCATATCCATTTTATCACGTTCGATCTCGTCCCATACTGATTGATAGCTCCCATTGTTGATAGCATCTAACAAGAATGGCGTGATAATTCTTCCTTCCATTGCATTTTCCTTCGAGTAGCGGTAGAAATCATTAACAATCCAGTTCAGATCTGTGAAATGTTTGATGCGTAGATCTTCGTCGCGCATTTCGTTCGATATGTCTTCCTGTAATCGCTCGTTGGCATAATCGACTAGGCCTCTTAACCAACCATTTATTTCCTGACGATCCTTGTACATGTTCTCCACCGTCAAAGTAATCTGAGCACGCCAGGTGTCGAAGCTGTAGTAGTATGGGTCAAGAGTATAAGGGAAATCACTTCCTGTTTCTCGAACAACCTTGATACTGACCATTTGTTCGACAATCTTGTGTGGTTCTGTTGAGTAAAATCTATCGAAGATGTTTGCCGTGATCGAACGATCGCGGGGTATGTCACGGAGAAGTAAGGTGTGCAGATGAAAGTAATTGCTAAGTATGGAAGATAGGTCTCGTTCAATGTCCACATCTCGTTCGTAGTCTACTCGCATTTTCGGCATATGGCCTACAACCCAATGGAAGATGTAGCCTGTTACGAACGCGCCCATGCCTACGGCCAGTATGTCCATGAATCGGTTGGCGCGAGGGAATAGGCCTTCGGAATAATGCTCGCGGATGACAAGCTCTTGAGTGAACCACGCAAGAAGCGTCAACACAAAGGCCACGTTCACCCCGAACCGAGTATTGCTTATCGCATACTGGAGCATGCTTGTCCAAGCACTCTTCGGATAGTTCTTAAGCCGAGGCATTCAAGATTAGCCTGGTACCTAGTTCATCCTTAGAACAAAGGTGGATGGTAAGTATCTCTGATTTGCCCGGATGCCTATGGTCTGTAATCTAAGGTCACCTACTCGTTCACCATAGCCCGCACCTTCTCCACCACATCCTCCACGCTAGGCTTGGAGAAGTAATCCCCATCGCTACCATACGCGGGTCGGTGTGCCTTCGCGGTGAGCGTGCTCGGTGCCGCATCCAAGAAGCGGTAGCCGCCCTGCACTTCCAGGATCTGTTGCAAGAGGTAGGCACTGGCGCCGCCGGGTACGTCCTCGTCAACAACGAGGAGGCGGTTGGTCTTCTCCACGCTCTTTACGATGCGGTGCTCGCGGTCGAAGGGGAGGAGGGTGCGTGCGTCGATCAGTTCCACGGAGATGCCCATGGCCTCCAGCGTTTCGCAAGCTTTGGCGCAGAGATTGAAGGTGGAGCCGTAACTCACGAGGGTAAGGTCATGGCCTTCGCGCACCACCTCGGGGATGCCGATGGGCACGGTGAATTCACCGAGGTTGGCGGGCAGGCGCTCTTTGCTGCGATAGCCGTTGAGGCATTCGATCACCAGGGCGGCGTCGTCGCTTTGGAGGAGCGTATTGTAGAATCCGGCGGCCTGCTGCATGTTGCGGGGCACACACACCACCACGCCGCGCACGCTGTTCACGATCATGCCCATGGGGCTGCCGCTGTGCCACACGCCTTCTAACCGGTGGCCGCGGGTGCGGATGATGAGCGGGCATTTCTGGCCGCCCTTGGTGCGCCACTGCACGGTGGCGAGGTCGTCGCTCATGCCTTGCAGGCAGTAGAGCAGGTAATCGAGGTATTGGATCTCGGCCACGGGGCGCAGGCCGCGCAGGGCCATGCCCATGCCCTGGCCCAGGATGGTGGCTTCGCGGATGCCCACGTCGCTCACGCGCAACTCGCCGAAGCGGGCCTGCATGCCTTCCATGCCTTGGTTCACGTCGCCGATCTTGCCGGTGTCCTCCCCGAAGGTGAGCAGCAGCGGTTCCTTCTCGAAGAGCGCGGCGAAGTTGTCGCGGATGATGAGGCGGCCATCGACCAGCTCTTCACTGGTGTACTGGACAGGCACTTCGGCCACGTTCAAGCTGCTCTTGGCGCTCTGGCTGTAGAGGTGGCTGCCGTAGCGGTCGTGGTTGAGCTCGAGTTGTTGGTCCACCCAGGCTTGCAGGGCACTATGCGACTCCGGGTCGGTGCCCGGAGTGACAAGGAGTGCCTTGCGCGCGGCGCTGATCACCTCCCGGCGACCGGGATCCATGGCGCTGCGCAGCTCGCGGGCGATGGCATTGGTCTCCTCGCTGCCGAGGGCTTCGATCAGGCGGGCGGCATCGTCCAGCTCTTCCTTGATGGGGGCGGCGTAAGCGGCCCAAGCGGCTTTCTGTGCGGCGCGCACATCGATCTTCGCCTGCTTCTCGATGGCTTCGAGGTCGGCGTTGCTCGCGATGGCCTCACCACCCGGACGGAAGTTGAGGATCCACTGGCGGAACTTCACGATGCAGTCGTACTCCTTGTACCAATCCAGCAGGGCGTTGCTCTTGTAGCGCTCGTGGCTGCCGCTGGTGCTGTGGCCTTGTGGCTGTGTCACCTCTTCCACATGGATCAGGCAGGGCACATGGTCTTCGCGGCAACGGGCGATGGCCTCTTCGTACACGCGGTTCAGCGCAGCATAGTCCCAAGCCTTGGTCTTGTAGATGCGGATGCCGTTGGTGCCTTCCTCTTTCTGAAATCCTTGCAACAGGGTGCTGATGCTGCCCTTGGTGGTCTGGTAGTCCTTGCTCACGCTGATGCCCCAGCCATCGTCCCACACGCTCATGGCCAGGGGCACTTGCAGCACGCCGGCGGCGTTCATGGTCTCCCAGAAATGGCCTTCGCTGGTGCTGGCATCGCCGATGGTGCCGAAGGCGACTTCGTTCCCGAGGTCGCTCAGGTGCGTGTGCCCGTGCAGGTCCTTATTGCGGCGGAAGACCTTGCTGGCTTGGGCCAGGCCCAGGAGGCGCGGCATCTGCCCTGCGGTGGGGCTGATGTCGGGGCTGGAGTTGTACTGCTGGGTAAGGTCCTTCCAGTTGCCGTAGCCATCCAGGCTGCGGGTGGCGAAGTGGCCATTCATCTGGCGGCCGGCGCTGGCGGGTTCGTGGGCCAGGTCGGCATGGGCGTAGAGCTGTGCGAACCATTGCTGCACGGTAAGCTCGCCGATGGCGAACATGAAGGTCATGTCGCGGTAGTAGCCGCTGCGCCAGTCGCC
>JAEUTB010000196.1 GCA_016787995.1 Flavobacteriales bacterium
CTTTCAAAAACAGAAAGTCCGATCAGGAAGCTGTTCAATGGGTTGAGCCGGACGGTGTCGAACATGATGGGCTGCTGGCCCCGCACGAATGCGGAGACCAGCAGCATGTTCATCACGAGAAGGCCGAGGATCGGCTTCATGCAGGAGGTTATTGAACCGTCAGTTTCACGGTGAGTGGTGTGCCGGCAATGGAGAGGTGAAACAGCCCTTCGCCCCAGGTGCGAGTATCCAACTCCAGCAAGCCATTCCCCTTCAAGTTGGTGGTCATCACTTTTGCACCCTTTGCGTCGTGTACGGTCAGCGCAGCACCATCCAGTTCCGAAGGGTAAGTTACGAAAGTACTTTCCTTCGCGGGGTTCGGGTAACAGGCTAAGGCCGGTTCCAGCTCAGCAATGGCTGGCGAGCTGCGTTGGTCCAGCGAACGCGATTTGGTGAAATTCGGGAAGCGCACCGGTGGTAGTGGCGCCTCTGCAGCAATGCTCAGGAGTATCGCAGCGGCCCGCGCGGCACCTGCTTTGCCCTTTTCGGCATGTGCCCACAAGAGGTCCTTGTCGGCTGCACTCAGTTCCTTCCACAGCCCGTTCGTGCTTTGTTGTAGGGCGAGCAGATCGGCCATCACTTCGCGGCCGTTGTGCTGGGCCATGGGCCCGTTCAACAGGGCTTCGGCTTCGGCGTAGCGCTTCTCGGCCAGCAGCAGCTCCACTTTCTTCTGCAGGAATTGGTGGTCCGGGTCGTGGCTCATCAGGTTCCTCAAGCTGTCCACCGGTATATCCGTGGTGTCGCGTGCATAGAGGTGGCCCAATACGTTGATCTGTTCGGTCATCTCCAAGCGCCGTTGCACGATCTCCTGTTCCAAGAGTTGTTTGGTGGTGATGCCCGTGCCCTGTTGGGCTTGCTCCACCATGGCATAGAAGAAGGGGGGGAGCAGGTTGTTGTCCTTGATGTAGGACCACACCCCACTGTTCAATCGGCTGTTCTGCAACAGCACTTGCGTGAGGTGCCAGGGGTCCATGGGCACTTCGCGTTTCAGGAGCCACACCAGCACTTCATCGCTCAAGGGATGTTTGGCCAGCAAGAGGTCGCGCAGGTAGCTGCTGCTCAACCAGGGGGTGTTCTGGTGGATGGCCTGCTTCAGGTCGGGTGTTTCGCCCAGATCCACCGTGCCGTTGTAGGTGGCCAAGGCCTCGTACAACAGGTTCTTTGCTTGCAGATAGTTGGCTTCTCGCACTGGGCGCTGTATCCCTTCGATTGGGTATTCTCCACCGTCACAATCGTCAGCCTTTACGAACTCTCCGCTAAAGGGATAGGGGAGATCATCAAAATCCGGCCACTGGTCGCAGGTCACACCCACCTCATCATCGGGGAACTCGTGGCGCTTGTAGTCCAGTTCCATGGGGTAGATGCCCGGGATCTGGTTCCACTCCACATCCAAGGCCCAATCGTAGTTGCTGCTGCAATCGGCCACGTTATAGAACCGGTTGCCCGCGAGCTGCATTTCACCGAATTGATCAACACGACCCTGGTTTGGCCTGATCATGGTGCGGGGGAGCACGGCGATATCGAAACGGTTGTTGGTGTAGTCGCCGCAGAAGATCTGAAGGCCCGCATCCTGGTTACCCCAGGCATGGCCACGCATCAGGCCGGTGAGCAGGGTGCCGGCTTGTAGGTCGTTGAAGGTGTTGTTGTAGATCTGCTCGTCGGTGTAGGACCAGGCGGGCTCCTGGGCGGCTTCTTGTTCGGTTTCGGGTGCCGAATAGCCCACGCAGTAAATGCCTACACTCTCGTCACCGCCCACACCCGAGAACTGGTTCTTCTCGATGGTCATTTGCCTGGTCTGCCACAAGAGCATCCCGACCCGGCTGTTCGGCGCGGTGCCTCGATCGGGGACCAGGAAGGTGTTATCCGCATACTCCACGAAAGAACTCGCGGCATCGAGAATTCCATACACGTTGTTCTCGAAGTGCATTTTCTGCACCCGTACGGAGTTGAACTCGCCATTGGAGTTGAACACCCCCACACCCAAATTGCGGAAGTAGCTCTGCGCCGGATTTCCGCTGCCATCCACGTAGACCAGGGCATCGAACAGGAAAAGGCCGGTGCCTGTTTGATCGGGAGGGAAGAGCTGCGGCGCTTCGTTGGCGAAGTTGCAGTTGAGGAAGCGCACATGGCGCACGTCCTGGATGACCCCCATGGCCACCGGGGCATCGCCGGGCCAATCCGCGTTGGTCACGAAAAAGCACCCGGCCAACAGGCTGCGGTTGGGTAGCTCAGGTCCCGTGCCGGGGTTATTTCCATCGAAGCGGTGGTAGTCGCTGATGTGTACACCGGTGATGCAGTTGCGGAACGTGGTGTACAAAGCCCGTACGAAACCGCCGTAATACGCCGCGTCCGGCACATCCTCGAAGGTCTCCCGAGCGCACCAGACGCCATACCGGGCATTCTCAACGGTACAGTTGGTCAGGTGGGCCTGGCCTTGCTCGGCATCCTGTGGAAGGCCGGGATGGTTCCCTTGGTAGGTGTTGGTGGTATTCCCCTCCACGCGGATGCCAGGCCAGCGTACACAGGAACTGGTGAAGGTGCTGTTGTTCCCGTTGAACCGCGCACCGCGTGCGACGACCAATTTGGCTTCGGGGGCGAATTGGACCGTGATGCCGTTGATGGTGAGGGTGGCGCCACTCGCCACGACGAGATCCTCGGCGAAGGTGACCGTGGATGAGTTCCCGAAGGGGTTGTTCGTGGCCGTCCAGAACGTGTTCTGCGTGATCGTCATCCCAGGCCGCGCCGTGACCGCTGTTCGGAAGTCACAACAAGCGCCGTCCACATCGGCGAAGCGCTCCGCATAGGTATCCTTCGTGATCTCTGCGTTCAGGAACCTGGCCGGTGCTTCAACACCGGATCCCAAGCCCGCAGGCGGCGTGTAAGAAGGCACGGAAATGGCACCGGACAAACCGACATTCGGCACGAAATCCAACTGGCCGATATCCTCGGTGTTCTTCAGCGCCGCCAGGCCGTTCGCCTTAGGGAAGAAGATGGACTCCTCGCCAGTACCAGGAAAAGCATTCCGATGCAGGCGCACACTCACCAACCCTGCAACATCGGTGATACCGAATTGATCCACCAGGTCGGTCCATTGCTGGTTGACCAGATCCCACAAGCCGATGGTCGGATAGGCACTGGACCCGATCTTCTCCCAACCGGTCAACAGGATCTTGTTCCCACCATCCACGATGGAACAACCTTTCAACCCGGTCATGACCGTGTTGCCCGGAACACCCACTGGAGCCGCGTTCGTGTTGAAGTCCGGTGTCGGGGACTCGTCCAACTTGAGCTGCCCGGAAATGTCGATCAACGCACCTGTTGTGGCGTTGAAGCGGAAGATCAACAAGGGATAGGATGCCACGAGCTGGTCGGTGGCTGGTAGCCACTTATAGAGTGATGGTCCCGCGACGGTCAACATGATCTCGCCATTGGGACCGATAGCCGCATCGGCATCGCAGCTTTGGCTCCTATCCACACCCGGGGTGTTGGTCACATGGATCTTCATGCGCCCATTGAGGTTGGTGTTCACGGCAACGATACCGGTACTGGTGATCCGGTGCGTGTACACGTAGTTCCCGAAGACGGAGTACATGAAGAATTGATCGCCGGTGCCGGTGGGGTCGATCACCCGCACGATGGGCACGCTACCTTTCTGGAACTCACTCCCGGTGCCGAGCAAGACCGAATACCAGCCTGGGCCAGGTGTGGAGGTCAAGAACCAGTCCGCTAGCGGATGGCCACTGGGTACATCACCCGCTTGCCAAACGCGGCCAAAGCGTCCCGGCCACCGTGGATTCTCGGCCGATAGGTCGAGGATACTGATGTGTACCTGTGCACCGAGGACGGATTCGCTTTGCCCACTGGTGCGGATCAAGTAGAACAGGTCGCAACTGCCCGGAACGGGCACTGCTTGGAACTCCATGCACCCGGGATGGAGGCATTCCGTGCAACCAGGGACTTGGGAACCATCGGCGATCAAATAGCCATCCTTGTCATACACATTGCCATCCACCCCGAAGAAGAACAGGCGTCCATCTCCATCGGATCGGGTGAAATGGGATCGAAGTGGAATCTGACCTTGATACCGATCCGGCTCCGGTGCTACAGGCAGCGCACTTGTCGTTAATGTAGAACCGCTGTTCAACATTTCGATCCAGCTGCCCGTGGTTGGCCATGCATCACTCTGTGTGTAACCGGGATTGGGCGAAAGACACCACAGACCAATGGCTACTGCGGCCATTGATGAGCTCCATGCTTTGTGTTTCATCGTTCGGTTTTTGGGGGCAACAGCGCCGCTCCCCAAACCTCTCACCGACTAGGGTCGGATCGATCTGCCAATTCGTCAACCGCGATGCGCATCCATCAAGCGTCTTGACAATGCGACACCATTTTTTGACGTTCGCATCATGGAATTAGACCGTTCGTCAGATCCACTTGCGATACCGTCAAGTCTTTGATATGTTCGTCAACTATCGAACCAACCGCACTGATATGCTCCTAGGTGCTCAACCACGGTTACATGAAACTAGGGATCCGGATCTGCGAGCGACGGAAGAAATTGGGATACACACAAGTACAACTCGGTGAGCTTGTCCATTTGGACGCGAGCGCCATCTGCAAATTCGAACGTGACGAGCGCCAGCCCTCCATCGATCAATTGGAGCGCTTGGCCAAGGTGCTCCACACCACGGTGCGATGGTTGTTACATGGCGAGGGACCGACAGAGGCCTCGGAGGAGGAGCGTGTCGGACCCACTACGGTCGAACACCTGCGCGAGGATAATGCACGGTTGCGCGGGCAGGTGGAGGAGTTGAAAGGTGCGAACGCCGATCTGTGGACCTTCATGAAGGAGCTGCTGCAGAACCTTCGAGGCAAAGGATGAAACGCCGAACGGCCCCTCTTGCGAAGGGCCGTTCGTGCAATGTGCTGAACCGACTTATTCCGTGGCCGGTGGCAGCTCCTTGCCGTCGGTACCGTCGGCTTTGGAGGTCTTCTTCTTGCCCTTGGTCACTTTGATGGCCAGGTCGTTCTTCTCCTTGTTGAGGCCGATGGATATCTTATCGCCTTCCTCCACGCCTTGGTTGATGATCTCCTCGGCCATGGGATCCTCGATGAACTTCTGGATGGCACGCTTCAGCGGACGTGCACCGAATTTCTCGTCGTAGCCCTTTTCGCCCAGGAAGTCCTTGGCCTCGTCGGTCAGCTTCAGGTCGTAGCCCAGCTCGCTGATGCGCTTGTAGAGGTGGCCCAGCTCGATGTCGATGATCTTGTGGATGTCCTCCCGCTTCAGCGAGTTGAACATGATGATGTCATCGATACGGTTCAGGAACTCGGGAGCGAAGGCTTTCTTCAAGGCCTTCTCGATCACGCCGCGGTTGCTGTCCTCCTGGCCGGCGGCCTTGGCGGCGGTGCCGAAGCCCACGCCTTTGCCGAAGTCGCTCAGGTCGCGCGCCCCGATGTTCGAGGTCATGATGATGATGGCGTTCTTGAAGTCGATGTGACGGCCGAGGCTGTCGGTCATCTTGCCATCGTCGAGCGCCTGCAGCAGCAGGTTGAACACGTCGGGGTGCGCCTTCTCGATCTCGTCCAGCAGGATGATGGAGTAGGGGCGGCGGCGCACTTTTTCGGTGAGCTGTCCTCCTTCCTCATACCCCACGTAGCCCGGAGGCGCACCGATCAAGCGGCTCACCGAGAACTTCTCCATGTACTCGCTCATGTCGATACGTATCAACGCGTCCTCGGTATCGAAGAGGTAGCGCGCGAGTTCCTTGGCCAGCTGGGTCTTACCCACGCCGGTAGGGCCTAGGAAGATGAACGAACCGATGGGACGGTTAGGATCCTTCAGTCCGGCGCGGTTCCGCTGGATGGCCTTCACCACCTTGGCAACCGCTTCGTCCTGACCGATCACCTTTCCCACCATCTCCTCCTTCATACGGCGCAGCTTACCGCTTTCCTTTTCGGCGATGCGCGTTACGGGGATGCCGCTCATCATGGCCACCACTTCGGCCACGTTCTCCTCGTTCACGGTGGTGCGGTTGCTCTTGCTTTCTTCCTCCCAGGCCTTCTTGGCCTTGTCGAGCTCTTCGAGCAGCTGGCGTTCGCGGTCGCGCAATTTGGCGGCCTCTTCGTAGCGCTGGCTGCGCACCACTTTGTTCTTCTCTTCCTTGATGTCCTCGATCTTCTGCTCCACATCGAGGATGGCCTTGGGCACCACGATGTTGCTGATGTG
>JAEUTB010000172.1 GCA_016787995.1 Flavobacteriales bacterium
CCGCAAAGCACTGAAAGCCTTGGGCGCGTTGGGTGCAGGGTTGACCTTTGGTCCTACACTGGCCATGGGTGCGATGAGCGATCCCGTGCGACGGAATGAGCTGATCGGCTCCACCGCGGTGGCCCAGGGCAAGGCGCAGAAGTTCTCGCTGCTCTTCACCAGCGACATCCACGCGCAACTGCACACGCACGACGAGTTCTTCCTCGAAGGCGGCAAGCCCGTGTACAAGAAGCGCGGCGGTTACGGCGTGCTGAAGACGATGATCGATACGCTGCGCGCGGAGGATCCGGCCAACACCCTGGTGATCGACGGCGGTGATTGTTTCCAAGGCGGCGGTGTGGCGGCCATGAGCGAAGGGCGGGCCATCGTGCCGCTGATGAACCGCATCGGCTACGACCTGATCCTGCCCGGCAACTGGGAAGTGGTGTACGGCAAGGAAATGATGCTGAAGGACCTCGGTGGCTACCGCGCGGCGAAGATCTGCGCCAACATGTGGCACGAGAAGCAGGCCGAGTACTGCGGTGGCAAGCAGGATCCGAACGCCGACCTCGTGGGCGAGATGATCTTCCAGCCCTACTGGACGCGCATGATCGCCGGAGTGAAGATCGGCTTCATCGGCTACAACGATCCGCTCACACCCAAGCGGCAATCACCGGCGTACAGCTGCGGCATCAAGTTCACGAAGCCTGAAGTGAACGTGGCGAAGTACATCCGCATTCTGCGCGATTATGAGCAGTGCGTCATGGTCTTCCTCGTCACGCACATGGGCTTGGCGCAGCAGGTGGATCTGGCGAACAAACCGGAGGTGGAAGGCGCGGACCTGATCCTCGGCGCCGATACTCACGAGCGCGTGCGCAAGCCCATCGAAGGCAAGTACAGCAAGGTAACGGAGCCTGGCGCTTTCGGATCGTTCGTGGCGCGCTTGGACGTGGTGGTGGAGAACGGCAAGGTGAAGGACAGTCATTACGAACTGCTCGACGTGGACCCTGAGCGATACCCGGCGGACAAGAACATGCTGGCGCTGGTGGATGAGGTGAGCGCGCCCTACACGGAGGAGTTGAGCAAGGTGGTCGGTAGCACCAAGAACACGTTGGTGCGCTACTACGTCATCGAGAATCCGATGGACAATCTCATCACCGATGCGCTGATGTGGAAGTTGAAACCCGACATCGCGATCAGCAACGGCTTCCGCTTCTGCCCGCCGATCGTGGCCGATGACAAGACACCCACACCGATCACCAACGACCACCTATGGAGCATGATCCCCGTGGACAGCGATGCCAAATACGGCGAGGCGACCGGACAGCAGATCTGGGATTGGTTGGAGAAGGAATTGCACAACGTCTTTGCCAAGGACCCCGCGAAACGTTTCGGTGGCTGGGTGGTACGCTTCAAAGGCATGACCGCCAACTTCACCATGCACAATGAGATGGGCAAAAGGGTGAATTGGATCAAGGTCGGTGGCAAACCGATCGACCTGGACCGGTACTATACCATCGCAGCGTGCGAGCGTGAAGGGGATCCGGACCACACCTTATGCCGATTGGAACATGTGCGCAACCCACGATTGGCAGGAGTGACCATGCACACCATCCTCCGCGACTACTTCGCGAAGTTCAGTCCGGTGGCACCGAAGGTCGAAGGCCGCATCACCGCCACGGATGCTCCACAGGATATCCTGAGCCAATTGGAGGGGTATGAGTATGAGTTCCGGTGAGCTTGTGTGAGTCACGTCACTGACCAGCAAGACCGGAGCGCGGACCTTTGCCCCATGAAGCAGTTGATTCTCCTCGTCGCATTGCTCATCGGCACAGGATCCATCGCGCAGGGTGGCGCACGGCAGCACCGCATCATCATGCAGCTCACCAGCGGCGATACACTGGTTCAGAAAGGACTCATGCGGCAGTTGAAGAACATGAAGGAGGCCGCACCCGGCATGCAACTCGAAGTGGTCTGCCACGGCCCCGGCATGGACCTGCTTATGAGCGACCGCAGCATCGTTCAACCGAAGATCACCGAGTTCGCCAGTAATGGCATCGTGTTCCTAGCCTGTGAGAACACCATCAAGGAAAGGAACTTGGATCGCACCAAGGTGATCGCTGAAGCGGGGTATGTGAAGGCGGGGATCATCCACATCGTGGAACGCCAGGAGGACGGCTGGAGCTATATCAAAGCCGGTTTTTAGGTCATGCGGAATACACGCAAGCGCTGGTCGGTCATCGGCCGGTATGGGGTGGGGCTTGCCTTAGTGATGGGGCTGTCAGGGAACGCGTGCGCGCAGCACAGCGAGCAGGACATCCCGAGCAACGATAGCCTTCGCGGCGAGAGCCACTTGTACGATATCATGAAGCAGGGCGAGCTCGAGGGCCGCTTCCGGCAATACAACATGCTCACTGTCAACAACGGGGCACCGTCCGACTATCATGCGGTGGCCTTTGGTGGAACACTGGGCTTCGCCTCGCAACGTTGGCATGGCGCACGTTTCAAGTTGAGCGGCGGGTACACGTTCGATCTGGCGACGAGCGATCTGACGCGTTTGGATCCGGTCACGGGTGCGGCGAACCGGTACGAGATCGGTTTGTATGATGTGAATGATCCTCGGCGCACCAACGACCTGGCTTACTTACACGAGTTCCAGATAGACTGGCTCTCGAAGAGCAAGGGCACGCAAGTGGTCATCGGGAAACAGGAAGTGAATTCGCCCTTTCTCAACCCGCAGGATGGCCGCATGCACCCCAGTCTATTCGAAGGGGTATGGGCGAAACACAAGACCGGAAAGGGCACTGCGCTGCAAGCCGGATGGTTCTACCGGGTGGCGCCACGAGGGGCGAGTGAATGGTACCTCGTGGATGAGAGCATGTCCGTTTTCCCCGTTGGGCGCAACGTTTACGGCGAAGGTGCCAAGCATAGTGAACACCTCCATAGTGCGGGCATCTTCGCAGCCAGCATCAACCGATCGGTACACAAGAAGGTGGATGTTTCCATTTGGAATGTGTACACCGAGAACGTCTTCAACAGTGCCTTGGTGCAAGTGGATGCCGGCGGTCGCGATGCGAAATGGAGCGTGTCCGGAATGGCGATCAAGCAGGATGCCGCACACTACCGCGGTGGCACCAACGACTCCCTGCTCTTCATGCCGCAAAGCGAGTCTTCCTGGGCTTTCAGTGGCCGCATCCGCAATGTGCTGGGGAAGTTCCGCTGGCAGTTGAACTATACGCGGATCACCGCACACGGTCGTTACCTGATGCCGCGCGAGTGGGGTCGTGACCCCTTCTTCACCTTCCTGCCCCGCGAACGCAACGAGGGCGCCGGTGATGTGCATGCGGCTTCGTTGAACCTGATCTGGAAGGCCAAGAACGGCTGGCGGATCCAGGTGGATGGTGGACTTTACCGCGTGCCTGAGCTTGCGGACGCACGGTTGAACAAGTACGCGATGCCCTCCTACACGCAGTTCGATGTGAACGCGCAATACCAGTTCGATGGAGGCTGGAAAGGCCTGGCCATGCAACTGCTGGTCTTGACCAAATTGCCCATGGATCCTGACCTGACCGACCGTCAATCCATCCACAAAGTGGATATGTTGCACGCCGACCTGATCATCAATTACGTGTTCTGATCGGTGACCTCCCTCACAGACCGGCGTCGCTGGTCTCCTCACCTTTGTACCGCACAAGCACAACAGCAATACCATGTTCAAGACATTGTTCGGCATTGGCGGCCCCAAGGTGGACCTCCGCGAGAAGATCAACCAAGGTGCCACCATCGTGGATGTGCGCACACCACAGGAGTTCCAAGGTGGACATGTGGCCGGTTCCATCAACATTCCCTTGGATCGCCTCCAAGACCAGTTGAAGAGGATCAACAAGGCCAAGCCGGTGATCACCTGCTGCCGCAGTGGCGCGCGCAGTGGCATGGCAGCCGACATGCTGAAGTCCCAAGGCTTCGAGGTGTACAACGGTGGCCCGTGGACCAGCGTGAACAACTTGATGTGATCCGAACCACGATGAGCGATAGGACCGTACGCAGGCACGGTCCTATCTTTCGTCACCAGAACAGAACCATGCGTCAACTCCTCCTCCTTCTAGCGGTCTTCGTTCTTTCTTGCACCGTCCCCGGACAGGGCAAAGGCACTGTCGACCCAGCGGGCTTTGAAGCGCGCATCGGTGAAATGGATGTTCAGCTGCTCGATGTCCGTACGGCGGGCGAATTCCAAGGTGGCCACCTTGCCGAAGCCCGGAATTTCGATTGGACCAACGGCGACTTGAAAGCGGCTGTGCCCAAGCTGGACAAGACCAAGCCTGTGTTGCTCTATTGTGCCTCGGGGCGCCGCAGTGCCGCTGCGCGTGAGTACCTGCTTGAACAGGGCTTCACCGATGTGGTGGACCTCGCAGGTGGCATCGGTGCGTGGACGAACGCCGGGAAGCCGGTGGTCCACTAGTTCAAACGGAAAGAGCGGATGGGGCACCAGTGGATCGTATCGATGGTGATGGCCCTTATGGCTTACTTGCCCCTCCTGGCACAGAAAGGGCCCGTGCGGGCGACGGGCGCCATGCGCAACACCATGTTCAACGGGCAGCTCGCCGGGCTCATCGATCTGGATAGTCTGGCTCTGCCGGGCACCTTCGGGATCGGCCCGCTCGAATACCTGCGCGGCGAAGTGCTCGTGTTGGATGGAGAAGTGTGCACCTCCGCGGTGAACAACAGCGGCTCCATGTTGGTGACCCGGGATCAAGCGATGAAGGCACCTTTCTTCGTGCATCAAGCGGTGAAGCAGTGGAAGGAAGTGCAGCTCCCGGATAGTGTTATGGACCTCGCCGGGTTGGACCGCTTCCTGACTGCCCGCTATGCCGGTCTGAACGAGCCCTTCGCCTTCCGGTTGTCTGGACCATTCGAGCGCGTGGAAGTCCACATCGTGGATGTCCCCTTGGGAACCGTGATCAACGGGCCGGACGATGCACATCGCGACAACAAGCACTTCCAGCGCTCGGGTGTCGAGGCCGAAGCGCTCGGCTTCTTCTCCACCGCACACAAGGCCGTTTTCACCCACCATGATACCAACATCCATGTCCACGCCATTACTGTGGACCGCGACTGGATGGGACATGTGGAGGCCTTGAGCTTCATTGCCAAGCGCATGAGCCTTCAGGTGGCACTGCCCTGAGACCGTCAGCCATCCAAGAATGTTCTTCATCGGCATGTGCCGATAGATCGGTATATCGTAATATTGCGATCATTAAGAACCATGGGTATCACGAAGACCGACCTTTTCACCCCTCAGCAGAACCAGCTGGCGCAATGGGCCAAGGTGTTGGGGCATCCGGCGCGCATCGCCATCCTTCAATACCTGCTGAAACAGAATACCTGCGTCTGTGGCAGCTTGGTGGAGGAACTCGGGCTGGCTCAGGCTACCATCAGCCAGCATTTGCGCGAACTGAAGGAAGCTGGACTGATCTCCGGAACCGTGGAAGGCACCAGCGTGTGCTACTGCATCGAACCCAAGGCCTGGGCCAAGGCGCAGGCCGCTTTCGCGAAGCTCTTCGCCGCTTACAAACCCATCGATACCTGCTGCTAATACAAACGCGACTCCGGGTCAAGCCCGGAGTGACAAGCCATGAACAACGCCCAAGACACCAAGGACATGGTCCGCGCCAAGTACGCGGAGATCGCACAACAAGACCAGGCCACCAACGCCAGCAGCTGCTGCGGCGCCGGAGGATGCAGCAATGAGGTGTACAACATCATGACCGATGATTACAGCCAGGTGGAAGGCTACAAGGCCGAGGCCGATCTGGGTCTGGGCTGCGGCCTGCCCACGCAATTCGCGGGCATCAAGCCGGGGGATACCGTGCTCGACCTGGGCAGCGGCGCAGGCAACGACTGCTTCGTGGCACGCCACGAGACCGGCGAGGACGGCCGGGTGATCGGCGTGGACTTCACCCCGGAAATGGTGGCCAAGGCGAAGGCGAACGCTGCGAAGCTCGGCTACCAGAACGTGGAGTTCCGCCAAGGCGACATCGAGACGCTGCCGCTCACGAGCAACATCGTGGACGTGGTGGTGAGCAATTGCGTGCTGAACCTGGTGCCCGACAAGCGTAAGGCGTTCAGCGAAGTACTGCGCGTACTGAAACCCGGTGGCCATTTCAGCATCAGCGATGTAGTGCTGCGCGGGGCCATCCCCGACACCTTGCGTGCCAGCGCGGAGATGTACGCCGGCTGCGTGAGCGGGGCGCTTCAGGAAAGTGAATACCTCGGCATCATCCACGACCTGGGTTTCGAGCAGGTGAGCGTGCAGAAGCGCAAACCCATCATCGTGCCGGACGACATCCTCTCCCGGCACTTGAGCGCGGAGGAGATCGACGCCTACAAGGCCAGCGGCACGGGAATCTTCAGCATCACGGTATCGGCCACGAAACCGACCAACGTCACGGGCCAAGCTCCCGCTGACAAGTCAATCTTGAAGGCCGCCTGCTGCGGTACGGACAGCAACTGCTGCTGAATACCCCACACCACCATGACCCCACTGCTCCTGCTGCCGATCATTCTTTTTCATCCCGTAGAGACCAGTCCCATGGACCGCACCCTTCATCCCGAACTGCAGCGCTACGTGAACGAACGTGTGCTCCCCGCAGTAAACGACATTCCCGCCGAACGCAAGGAGAGCCTCGACCTTATCGCTGCTTTCGTCAAGGAGCGCAAGGCCGCCGGATCCACGGCAGACCTCACCTTCATCTGCACGCACAACAGCCGGCGCAGTCACCTGAGTCAACTGTGGGCGGCCACCGCGGCTTGGTCGTTCGCCTTGGATCATGTGCGCACATACAGCGGCGGCACCGAAGCCACAGCCTTCAACCCGCGTGCCGTGGCTGCCGTGGAACGAGCCGGTTTCCAAGTGTTGAAGTCCGAGGGCAAGAACCCGATCTACGAGGTGTCCTTCACCAAGGACCACGCAGCCGAAAGCTGTTGGAGCAAGAAATACGACGACGCAGCCAATCCGCAGAAGGATTTCTGTGCGGTGATGACCTGTTCGGAAGCGGACAAGAATTGCCCGATCGTGTTCGGTGCGCTCGATCGGATCAGCCTACCCTACAACGATCCGAAGGAGGCCGATGGCACACCCGAGGAAGCCGCGCGCTACGATGAGCGGTGCCTGCAGATCGCAGCGGAACTGTGGTATGTGATGCAGCAGGCCAGCAAGTGAATACAAGTGAACCGTGAATCAACGGGCATGAACGGCAATGAAATGTAGCAAGCGATGCGCCCAGGTATGTTGGTAGCGATCAATGACCCAATTGTCGAGCATGTTTGCAAGGGATCCTATTCACGTTCATCCACGTCCATTCACGGTTGAACACACTCCCATGACCGAGACGACTCCTTCCATCGGCTTCTTCGAGAAGTACCTCACCGCCTGGGTGCTGCTCTGCATCGCCGCAGGCATCGCGCTGGGCAAGATCGCCGGCAGCGGCATGCAGGTCCTCGCCGACCTGGAGATCAACACGGTGAACATCCCGGTGGCCATCCTCATCTGGTTGATGATCTACCCCATGATGGTGCAGGTGGACTTCGACAGCGTGCGCAGGATCGGACCACAGTTGAAAGGACTTGGCCTCACCGTGGTGGTCAACTGGCTGATCAAGCCCTTCACCATGGCCTTCTTCGCGTGGGTCTTCTTCACTAAGCTCTACGCGGCCTGGATCACGCCCGAGCTGGCGAACGAGTACATCGCCGGGGCCATACTCCTGGGTGCTGCACCCTGTACGGCCATGGTCTTCGTGTGGAGCTACCTCAGCGGCGGCGACCCCAACTACACGTTGGTGCAGGTGAGTGTGAACGACCTGCTCCTGCTGGTGCTCTTCATCCCCATCGTGCAACTGCTGCTGGGCATCACGGGCATCGCCATCCCCTGGGGCGTGCTCAGCACCTCGGTCATCGTGTTCGTGGTGATACCGCTTGTGGCGGGCTACCTCACGCACCGCTGGCTGATGCGCAGCAAGGGCGAAGCCTGGTTCAAGACGCACTTCCTGCCTGCATTGAAGCCGATCTCCGTCACCGCGCTGCTCGCCACGCTGGTGCTGCTCTTCGCCTTCCAAGGACAGCGCATCCTGGACAAACCCATCGACATCCTGCTAATCGCCATCCCGCTCGCGCTGCAGACCTACTTCATCTTCTTCCTCACATGGAAGGGCGGTCGGTTGCTGGGTCTTAACTACCGCACCTGCGCACCGGCCAGCATGATCGGTGCCAGCAACTTCTTCGAGCTGTCCGTGGCGGTGGCCATTGCGCTCTTCGGCCTGAACAGCGGCGCGGCGCTGGCCACCGTGGTGGGGGTGCTGATCGAAGTGCCCATCATGCTGCATCTGGTGCGGATCGCGAAGCGATGGAGATACCAATAGTCCAAGGCCATCACCTTGGCGCAAGGCTCTCGCACGTCGGCGAGCGCATGCCCCACGGATGCGGGCTTCAGGCCTATCTGCAAATGACGTGGGTGAGCCACCTGAAACGGACCAGGCGCAGCGATGCGCCGTGGATCCGGCGGTTCACTCCGATGCCCCATCTCGATCAGTGACCAATGTCACTGTCGGAGAGCCCCGATCATCGTCCATTTGCGATGAACTAAGTCCCAACCCTGGATGCTCCGCACCGCCATCGACATCGACTACACCGCGCAGGAAGAGACGGCGGCGCGCTACGCCAAGGCCCTGGGCCACCCGGTGCGCATCCGCATCCTGAAACTGCTGGCCGACCGTGCCTGCTGCTACAACGGCGACCTCACCGAGGAGATCCCCATGGCGCAGAGCACCATCAGCCAGCACCTGAAGGCATTGAAGGAAGCCGGCCTGATCCAGGGCGAGATCATGCCGCCTCGCGTGAAGTACTGCATCAACAAAGCCAACTGGCAGGAAGCGAGAATCCTGTTCCGAGACCTGCTGAAATGAACCCACAACGCCTTCGCCGGGCCACGGCGCTCAACACATGAAACACATCAAGATCCTGGGCACCGGCTGTGCCAAATGCAAGAAGACCGAGGAGGTGGTGCGCGAGGTGATCAGCAAACAGCATATCGAGGCCACTGTGGAGAAAGTGGAGGACATCCAGGCCATCATGGCCTACAACGTGCTCACCACGCCCGTGCTGGTGATCGATGAGCAGGTGACCATCAAAGGCCGCGTGCCCAGCGCGGAGGAAGTGCGCACCCTGTTGATGAACTGAACCCCAACAGGACAAGACCATGGTAACGAACACCCTTCCAAAAGCGCTGGAGATCTGCCCCACCACCACGCAACAGTGGGTGGCCAACGGCGCCCTGCTGGTGGACGTGCGCGAACGCGACGAGGTGGCCGAGGCCGCCTATGATGTACCGAACATCATGAACATCCCGCTCAGCGAGTTCGAGGAGCGTTGGCAGGAGGTGCCGCGCGACCGCGATGTGGTGATGGTGTGCCGCGGCGGTGGACGCAGCTTGAAGGCCACCTATTTCCTGATGAACCATGGCTACACGCGCGTGGTGAACATGAGCAAGGGTATCCTGCGCTGGCAGGAAAAGGGCTTCCCGATGAAAGGACGCATTCCTGTGGAACAGCCCGCGAACAGTGGCTGCTGTGGATTCACCGCATCCGCGAAGACGAGCTGCTGCGACAGCCCCAACAGCGACGGATCAGCCTGCTGCTAAGCCATGTTCGACTGGCTCGATTCCCTCGTGGCCTGGCTGGTGTATGACACCATCGGGCTCGACGCAAGCACCCATGGGGGGCAGGCGCTGCACTTCTTCTTCTACGACTCGATCAAGATCCTGATCCTGCTCTTCGCGATCACCTTCCTCATGGGGATCGTGAACGCCTACTTCCCCATCGACCGCATCCGCAATTTCCTCTCCCGCAACAAGCTGTATGGTGGTGAATACCTGCTGGCAAGCACTTTCGGCGCCATCACGCCATTCTGCTCGTGCAGCTCGGTGCCGCTGTTCATCGGCTTCGTGAAGGGCGGCATCCCCATGGGCGTCACGCTCGCCTTCCTCATCACCTCGCCACTGGTGAACGAGGTGGCCATCGCCATCTTCATCGGCCTGTTCGGCCTGAAGACCACCGTGATCTACGCGGTCAGCGGCATCCTCCTGGGCACCATCGGCGGGTATGTGCTGGGCCGCTTCAACCTGGAGCGCTTCCTCACACCCTGGGTGCAGGGCGTGATCCAGCAGGCGCAAAGGGAAGAAGCCTACGAGGGTGAACGGCTCACCTTCGTGCAACGTCTGCCGGGCGTGGCGCGCGAAGCTTGGGGGATCGTGAAGAGCGTGATCCTCTACGTGCTCATCGGCATCGGTATCGGCGCGCTCATGCACGGCTTCGTGCCCACGGGCTTCTTCGAGCGCTACATCAGCGAGGACAACCCCTTCGCCGTTCCGCTGGCGGTGGTGCTCGGCGTGCCCATGTACGCCAATGCCGCCGGCGTGCTGCCCGTGATCCAGGTGCTGGTGCAGAAAGGCGTGCCGCTGGGCACCGCCATCGCCTTCATGATGGCCGTGATCGGCCTTTCGCTTCCCGAGGCCACCTTGCTCAAGAAGGTGATGACCATGAAACTGATCGCCATATTCTTCGGCACGGTGGCCTTCTTCATCATCCTCAGCGGCTACCTCTTCAACGCGATCCTATGAAGTGGATGGTGGTCATCGCGGCGGCATTGGCTTCATGCAACGGGGCGATGGAACACCCATCCGAGCATGACGCATCCGCAGCCCACGTGGAACCGCAGTGGCGCGTAGTGGATACCGAGTTCAGCAAGGGGCGGCTCGGTCATGAACAGACCGTGACCTTCCAGGACCTGATCACGTTCCACGGGCATTGGTGCGACGGCCTTGTGGTGGGCGCCCTCGGACTGGGTGAAGCGTTGACGCCGCTGTTCCCGAACGCGCCCATTGACCGCACCGACCTGCGCATCATCAGCCGGTCATCGCCCTGCCTCACCGATGTAGCCGTGATGCTCACCGGTGGCCGCGCGCAGTTCGGCACCTTCCAGGTGAGCGACACCCTCGCCGGGCTCTACATCGTGCAGCGCATCAGCGACGGCAAGGCGTACCGCGTCCGGCTCAACCCCGGCATCAAGCCCGCGGCCATCGACAGCCTGACGCCGCTCGCCATAGCACGCACGCTGTCGCCGTGCGGCCTGGATTCCCTGCAGGCCATCGAGCAACGCTTCGGCGATGCGCTGCTCGCCATGGATCCGAAGGCGGCGTTCACCATCAGCGAACTGGCCGACTTCCACTGGCCGGAAGCCACGGGACCCGTGCACACCAAGACCGACATCCTCAACAAGCTCGCGCCGCGTTGCGCGCACTGAACACCACACCATGAAACACCTCTTCACCCTTACGCTCCTTGCTCTGATCGGGCTCCTCACGGCCTGCGAAAGCCGGGCCCAGCAACCCGGCAAGGCCCAAGCTTCAGCCACCGCCACCCGCATCGATGTGATCGACTTTCACACCGACCACCGGTGCAAGACCTGTCTCACCATCGAGGGGCTCACCAAGGAGGTGCTCAACAGCACCTTCGCCCCGCAGATGAAGAGTGGTGCCATCACATTCCGCTTGGTGAACGTGGACGACAAGGCCAACGCCACCGTCGCCGAAGAGTTCGGCGCCTACGGCACCGCGCTCTTCCTGCACGTGCACAAGAACGGCAAGGCCGAGAAGATCGACCTCACCGAATGGGCCTTCATGAAGGCGGGCGATGCGGCAGCGTTCAAGGCCGAACTGACCAAGCGCATTCAAGCACTGCTCTGACATGGAGTGGTTGCGCGAACTGGCCATGGGCCGCGAGGCGCCCGCGCTGGCGGCCTTCGCCTTGGGCCTGCTCACCGCCGTGGCTCCCTGCCCGCTGGCCACCAACATCAGCGCCACCGCTTACATCGGCCGGGAGCTGAAGCACCCGCGGGCCGTGCTGCTCAGCGGTCTGCTCTACACGCTCGGCCGCGCGTTCAGCTACACGGTCATCGGCCTGGCCCTGTTCTGGGGCGCGAGCAAGTTCCACGTGGCGCGCTTCTTCCAGGGAAATGGCGAGCTCTACCTCGGCCCCATCCTCATCGGCATCGGCCTGGTGCTGCTGGGTGTGATCCGCATCGGCGGCAAGGGCAGCGGTCTGCTAGACAAGCTCGGCGACCGCTTCAAGGACAAGGGCTACCTCGGCGCCTTCATGCTGGGGCTGCTCTTCGCGCTGGCCTTCTGCCCTTACAGCGGGGCACTCTACTTCGGTTCGCTCATCCCCATGACGCTGGCCCCCACCGGCGGACTGCACCTGCCTGTGATCTTCGCCATCGGTACCGGCCTGCCCGTGCTGGGCTTCGCGGCCGTGATGGCCTATAGCGCCAACCGCATCGGGCAGGTGTTCAAGGCGGTGCAGCAGGTGGAGAAGGTGATGCGTTATGTGGCGGGCGTGGTGTTCATCTTAACCGGCATCTACTACATCGGCATCTTCGCGGGGTGGTGGTAATTTCATCGCATGGAACCCCGCACCGCCTCGCTCCTCGACCTCTTCACCGAAGGCCGCACACGCTTCACCAAGGTGCTCGACACGCTCACCGCGGTCGACCTGCCGAAGAAGCTCGCGCCTTCGCCCAACAGCGCCGGCTTCCTGATCCGCCACATCGGCGACGTGGAGCTGCTCTTCGCCAAGAACGTGTTCGGCCTGCAGGGCGTGAGCGTTCATGCAAGCACCGTGGCCAAGGGGCACGATACCGGCGAATGGACCGACCTCGATGCGCTGAAGTCCTATGTGCAGGAAAGCGCCGATACCCTGCGCCGCGCCATCGAGGCCACACCCGAGGCCGACTGGGAAACGGTGATCGAGACGAAGGAGTTCGGGCGGAAGACCAAGGCCGAAGCCCTGGGCCGCATCGTGACGCACACGGCCTACCACGCCGGGCAACTGGCGATGGTGGTGAAATACGGGACCACTACATGACCCGACCAGGTATGTTGCAACGCATCGTCCGCACCAGCGACCGCGCCACCCTCCTGCTCATCCGCCTGATGGTGGGCGCCGTGTTCCTTTCTGAAGGTATCCAGAAGTTCCTGTTCCCTGCCCTCCGTGGCGCGGGCCGTTTCGAGAAGATCGGATTGCCCAACCCGGAGTTCCTCGGGTCCTTCGTGGGCTTCTTCGAGATCCTCTCCGGGGCGTTGATCCTGCTCGGCCTCTTCACGCGTCTGGCCGCCGTGCCCACGCTCATCATCATGCTCGTGGCCATCGTCACCACCAAGGGCGAAGTGCTCGCCAATGAAGGCTTCTGGCCCATGATGCACGGCAGCCGCACGGACTGGGCCATGCTGCTGGGCAGCATCTACTTGATCATCGAAGGTGGCGGACGCTTGTCCATCGACCGAAAGCTGATGCGATGAACAGCGAGCTGCGACAGGTGGCGGCGCTCTTCCTGAAGCTCGGGGTCATCGGCTTCGGGGGGCCTGCCGCGCACATCGCGATGATGGAGGACGAGCTGGTGCGCCGCCGCAAGTGGATGACGCACGAGCGCTTCCTGGACCTGATCGGCGCCACCAACCTGATCCCGGGGCCGAACAGCACCGAGATGACCATGCACTGCGGCCACGAGCGCGCCGGTTGGCCGGGGCTCATCGTGGCGGGCGTCTGCTTCATCGCGCCGGCGGTGCTCATCACCGGGGCGCTGGCCTGGGCCTACCAACGCTATGGCCAACTGCCGGAGGTGAAGCCCTTCATATACGGCATCCAGCCCGCAGTGATCGCCATCATCATCGGTGCTGTGTACACACTGGCGCTCAAGGCCATCAAGAGCGCATGGCTGGGGGTGCTTGCGGTGGCCGCATTGGTGGCCTGCCTATCGGGCGTCAGCGAACTGCTCGCTCTCTTCGCCTGCGGCGCCATCGGCATCGCAGTGGCCCTGTCGCGCAGCGGGAAGCTCACCAGCCTCGTTCCGCTCGCAGCGTTCGGATCCGGCACTTCCATCCTCTCCCTCTCCACCGCCAGCATCTTCTGGACCTTCCTCAAGATCGGCTCCATCCTCTACGGCAGCGGCTACGTGCTCTTCGCCTTCCTGGAGGATGAGCTTGTGAGCAAGGGACTGCTCTCCGTTCAAGCGCTCAACGATGCCATCGCCGTGGGGCAGTTCACCCCCGGACCGGTCTTCTCGTCCGCCACCTTCATCGGTTACCAGATGAACGGCTGGTCAGGTGCGATGGCCGCCACGGCCGGCATCTTCCTGCCCTCCTTCGTGTTCGTGGCGCTGTTGAACCCACTTATCCCCAAGCTGCGTGCATCACGCGCCATGAGCGGCTTCCTCGATGCGGTGAACGCGGCGTCCGTGGCCGTGATCCTCGCCGTGTGCATCACCATGGTGCAGGCCACCGTCACCGACTGGCGCGCCATCACCATCGGACTGCTCTCGCTGCTGGTCACCTTCGCCTGGGAGCGCTTGAACAGTGCGTGGATCGTGCTGGGTGGTGCCTTGCTAGGCTATGCGCTACATCTGATCCCTTGACCTGCACAACCCCATCCACATGAAGAACACGACCTTCCTGCTCCTGATGATCGCATTGGTCATGAACGGCTGCACATCCAGCGACTCGAGAACGGTGGCGCTGGAACAGCAAGTGGTGGCGCTGGAGCAAAGAGTGAACGACCAGTTCGTGCCCGGCTTCGGTGAGTTCATGTCCACTTTACAGGTACACCACGCCAAGCTCTGGTTCGCCGGGGAAGCGGGCAACTGGCCGCTTGCGGAGTTCGAGGTGCATGAGCTCGGGGAAGCACTGGACGACATCAAGAAATACCAGACCGAACGCAAGGAGTCGGAACTGGTGGTGATGTTGGACCCCGCGTTGGACAGCGTACGTGCTGCCATCCAGAAGGCCGACCCGGTCCTGTTCCGGTCCAGCTACACGCTGTTGACCAACACGTGCAACACCTGTCATCAGGCGACCAACTTCGCGTTCAACGTGGTGAAGGTCCCAGACACACCGCCGTTCAGCAACCAGGTGTTCAAGCCTTGAGCATCAAGCCGAGCATGGGCATCGAGACAGACCTCCTTCACGCCTTGAACAACTCCTTCGCCATTAAGGAGCAACAAGCACTTCGCGTGATCTCGGATTCCGCCGCCATCGTTGCGTACGGGTCGTCGGCCATGCTCCTGCTGATCGGCTTCTGGAAGAAGCGGCCTCGGCTGAGGCGCATGGCGATAGTGGTCCTGGCCGCCACGCTCGGCACCGCGTTGATCGTGAACGTGCTGAAGCACACCATTGACCGGGAGCGGCCCTTCGAGACGCTGGATGCAGTGACCAAGTTGGATGTAGGTGGCGGCGGCTCGTTCCCATCCGGCCACACCGGCGATGCCTTCGCCGCAGCCATGATCTTCTCGCTGCTCGTGCGGCGCTGGTGGGTGGCCACGCCGCTCTTCATCTGGGCATGTGCAGTGGGTTGGACACGCATGGCCCTGGGCGTACATTATCCGAGCGATGTGCTGGCAGGTGCATTCATCGGGGTATCCTTCGCGCTCCTCACGCACTGGCTATCGTGGGTTCGTAGGCGGAACATTCAAATCACCGATATAACAAGTTGACGATCGCGCCATGACCACCACCCTCGGCCTCCGCGCCAACTGGAAGCAATTCACCCTGCTCGTCATCCTCAACGCCTTCGTTGGCGGCATGGTGGGCATTGAACGCACGGTGCTGCCCGTGCTCGCCGAGCTGGAGTTCGGCATCGCCTCGCACGCCGCCGCGCTCAGCTTCATCATGGCCTTCGGCATCAGCAAGGCGCTGGCCAACTACTTCACCGGAAGGCTCGCCGCGCGCTACGGACGCAAGGCGTTGCTTGTCACCGGCTGGGCATTGGCGCTGCCCGTTCCGTTCATGCTCATCTACGCGGATGCGTGGGCGTGGATCGTCGCGGCGAACATCCTGCTGGGCATCCACCAGGGCTTCGCCTGGAGCAGCACGGTGGTGATGAAGATGGACCTCGTGGGCGAGAAGGATCGCGGGCTCGCGATGGGCCTCAACGAGTTCGCGGGCTACCTCGCCGTGGGTGGCATGGCCTTCCTCACCGGCTACCTCGCCGCGCAGTACGGACCTCGTCCTGTGCCATTCCAAGTAGGCATCGCCATCGCCTTGGTGGGGTTGCTGCTCACGTTGCTGTGGGTGAAGGACACCATGCACCATGTGGCGGCGGAGAGCGCCAAAAGCGCGATACCGAAGTTGAAGCGCGTGTTCGCCGAGACCAGTCTCACCCACCCTACGCTGGGCAGCGTCACGCAGGCCGGCATGGTGAACAACTTGAACGACGGCATGATATGGGGCCTGCTGCCCGTGCTGCTGCTCAATGAAGGGCTCGGACAGGAACGGATCGGCCTCATCGCGGCCGTGTATCCCGCCGTGTGGGGCCTCGGCCAGCTCTTCACGGGCAAGCTCGCCGACCATGTGAACCGCCGTTCGCTCCTTGTCATCGGCATGCTGTTGCAAGGCGCAGCCATCCTCGGTCTGCCTTTCATGCATGAACAGGGCATGTACATCGCGTTGAGCGCCGCGCTCGGGTTGGGTACGGCGCTGGTGTACCCCACCTTCCTTGCTGTGATCGCCGCGCACACGCATCCGCAGCAACGCAGCGAAGCGGTGGGCGTGTTCCGCTTGTGGCGTGACCTGGGTTATGCCATCGGCGCACTGCTCACTGGCCTCATCGCCGACCGCTTCGGCATCACGGCTTCGATCCTCGCCATCGGTGCGGTAACGGTGCTGAGCGGCGTGGTGGTGTGGCTGCGTATGCCCAGCGAGCGGAAGTGCTTGGAGCCGGAAGACCTGAAGCCCTTGCTAAAGCGTGCCGATGTGCGCGTGGTGGATGTGCGCAGCCCGGAGGAGTTCGCGAGCGGACATCTGCCGGAGGCCGTCAACATCCCGCTGGACCGCTTGCTGGAGCAAGCGCGCGGCTGGTCGAAGCGGCAGCGCATCGTAACGGTCTGCGCGAAAGGCGGCGGACGCAGCGCGCAGGCGGCACAGGTGCTGCGCGATATGGGTTTTGGGAGGACGTGGTGGTTGTGCGGGGGAACCTTTGGTTGGTCATGAGCACCTTTGCCCTGATGCTTCGCTTGCCAATGTTCAGCGCGCTCCTCTTCTCGACGATCGCGTGCTCCGCCCAGAACGGACCGGTGATCGCAACCGGCGCCATGCGCAACACCATGTTCAATGGGCAGTTGGCGGGGCTTATCCAACTCGACAGCATCGCGAAGCCAGGTACCTACGGCATCGGTCCGATGGAATACCTGCGCGGGGAAGTCCTGCTCCTCGATGGGGTCGTATTCGTGTCTGAAGTGGAGAAGGAACTCGGCATGCAGGTGGTACAACGGACCGAAGTGCGCGCGCCCTTCTTCGTTCATCAGCGTGTTACGGAGTGGACCACCGTGCAAATTCCGGACAGTGTGGTGGACCTCCCAACGCTCGATGGCTTCCTCACGGCACGGTTCGCACAAAGCGGCGAGCCCTTCGCATTCCGGATCGGCGGCGTCATCCCCTCGGTGGATGTCCACATCGTGGATGTACCAATGGGATCAGAGGTGAACGGTCCGGACGATGCCCACCAGCACAACAAGGACTACCATCTGGAAGATCGCACCATGGACCTCGTCGGCTTCTTCTCCACGAAGCACAAGGCCGTATTCACGCACCACGACACGAACATCCATGTGCACGCGATCACTGCGGAGGGCGACTGGATGGGACATGTGGAGCAAGTGCGGTTCAGTCCGTCATCGGTGCAGCTCCAGATTGCCACGATCCGGTAAGGCTCCAGTGCAGCGGCGGCGACCTACCGGCGTTCAGTATTCTCCACGTTGGTCCTCCTCCTGTTCTATCGGCATGTTCGCGTTGAACCAGGTCGCCAGCGTGTTGCGCTGGGAAGCATCCAGCCGCGCCTCGCCGTGTATCCAAGTGTAGCTGTCGATCGGCATCTCCCCTTCTTGGACCTCTTCGCCGGCTTCGTGCGCGTGCTTCTGTGAGGCAGACATGTTCCAGTGGGAGAAATTCATCTTCTCACGGCCTTCGTTGATGTGGTCTTGCAACCAGAAGTTCATTGGCGTTACATGGCTGTACCACGGGTATGTTGTGTTGTAGCTATGGCAGTCATAGCAAGCGCCTTGCACCAGTGTTCTGATGTCATCAGGGGCCTCGGTCATCACGAGCATGTCGTTGGCGGGATCGATCGGCGGTACGCCACGATGGGGTTGGAAGAATTGGGCCACCAACACGATGGCGAGAAGGATGTACAGGATGCGCCTTTTCATGATCGTTCTTGTTGGGTTCGTGCCGTTCTGATAGGCTTCTTTCGGAAGCCTCATTCCTCCCCGCTGTTCTTCAGCGTGGAGAGCAGGGTGTATGCGCCCTTCACCACCAAGGGGCGCTGTTGCAGTTCCGCGGAAGGTCGCGTCAATTCGACCATGCCGTACTCGGTGGCGCCGGTGGTCACGGGCACCAGGGTATAACTACTGTCGGCGTTCACGGTGAAGACGGCCATGCCCTCTCCGGTTCGCACCACGGCTTCCTCCGGCACACACCACACGGTATCGGTCTGGATCTCCAACGTGGCGCTCATCGCCATGCCGGGCACCAGATCCTTGTGTGTCTTGGTGAAGTGACAATGCACCACCGTGCTGCGGTCGGCATCCAGGCTGCGTCCCACTAGGATCACCTCCGCCGTGTATTCATCGTCGGGATGTGCGGTGGGCCTCGCGTGTACTTCCTGGCCTACGCGTACATGCGGCAGGTCCTTCTCGAAGACGGTCAACGCGAGATGGATGTCCTTCGGGTCCACCAGCTCGAAGAGTACATCGGTGGGTTGGACGTAGCGGCCGATGTTCACGTTCACCTTCGCCACCCAGCCGTGGATGGGCGAACGCAAGGCCACGCTGCGCGAGATGCCCTCCGCAGTGAGTCCCGCTGGATCCACCCCGATCAGGCGGAGCTGCTCGCCCAGTGAACGCAAGGTGACCTTTTGGGTGTTGAGTTCGGCGGTCGCTTCCTGGAACACCTTGTCGCTCGTGGTCTTTGATGCGTTCAAGGCCTTCTGGCGTTCGTAGTCCTGCGCAAGCATCCTCAACCTGCCCTCGGACACCAGGTAATCCTGCTGTAGTTGGATGAAGCGCGGATCCTCAAGCACGGCGAGCGTTTGCCCTTTCTGCACTTCCATGCCAGGAAGCAGGTCCGTGGAGCGCAAGTAACCACCGAGCGGCGCACTGATGCTCACGAGGTTCTGCGGTGGTACGTCCACCACGCCTTGCACGGGCATGAGCACGCCGAGTGAACGGCGTTCGGCCTTGCCCACTACGATACCTGCGTTCGCGAGTTGTTCCGGTGTGAGCGTGACCGATGTGGCTGATGCAGCATTCGGTGCGGTTTCGGCAGGAGGGTCAGTCGTGGTGCAGGATGAGAGCGTTAGCAGGATGGCGCAGGTGCTGCTGATCAGCACCTGTAGCGTCGACCCACTGGGTCGACCAACGATCTTTGAAAGGGAAGGACGCATGTGCTGCGGGGGTATTATTGTTCGTTGAAAGCATTCAGTTCGAAAGCGGCGCGGCCCAATTCGCGCAGGGCATCCAGGTATTCCATGGAGAGTGCGATGGACTGCCCGGTGAGAAGGCTCCATTCCAGGCGATCGATCTGGCCGTTCAGGTAAGCTTCTTCCGTGGAACGACGCAATTGTTCGGCTTCCTGTTGCGCACCTTGTTCGAAGGCTTCGACGCGGGCCAGTTGTGCGGTATACCGTTGCTGCGCTTGGAGCAGTTGAGCGCGTACCTCTTGTGTGAGGGCGAGCGTTTCGTTCGAGGCACGTTCCGTATCGATCCGAGCGGCTTTGGTGCGCGCGTGCTGTGCGCCGAAGAAGAGCGGTATCCCGACACCCGCGCGCACCATGTTGAAGCGTTGATCGCGCCCATAGATCACCGACCCATCAGGAACGGAAGGCGACTGGTACAAGGTCATGCTCGCCGCACCCAGGTTGAACCCAGGCAGCATGTACGCGCGTTCCATCCGCCAGCGTGCATCGGCGGCCGACTCCTGTTCATTGGCCGAACGCACCACGGGATGCTTCACCACCGCGCTTTCATCGGGCAGGAGTGGCACGCTCTGTTTCAACGGGATCGGAAGGAGCGACCAGTCACCTGGGCTGTTCATCAATTGGCTGAGGCGCGTGCGGGCCTGATCCAGTTCTGCTTGCACCTGTTGCACCCGCGAACGCATCAACATGGATTGCGTGCGTGCTGTGGCACGTTGTAGCACATTGCTGGATCCAAGATCGAAGCGCTGCTCTTCACCGGTAACGGCTATGATGTAGATGCTGTCCGCTTCCTGCAACAGCCGAAGCTGTTCGCCGAGGATGAGCACGGCGTGGTAGGTCTGGCGCACCTGCACGCGCACTTCGCGTTGGCGCATCGCTTGCTCCCATCGAACGCCGGCGGCACCATGCCTCAACATTCTCTTGCGCTGCGAATAGACCGTCGGAAAGGCTAAGCTCTGCGAGATGCTCAGCCGGTCATCGTTCACGTTCGTGTTGATCTGTCCGTACTCGACATCCACGTTCGTGCGCGGAAGGTCCCACGCGCTGCCGACCAGTGCCTCTTCCACTTCACCGCGCAAAGCGGCGCTCTTCAGGTAGAGGTTGTTGCGCATGGCGCTGTCCACCGCTTGTTCCATGGTGAGGGAATGCGCGGTCGATTGAGCACGTGCACCATCAGGCGCCAAACTCAGGAGGAGGACCAACGCAGCAGACACGGCCACGCGCTGTGCACCGCCATCGGACGAGCGCTTGCGGTGTACCAGCATGTACAAGGCGGGTAGCACGAAGAGGGTGAGAAAGGTGGCGGTGATCAGTCCGCCGATCACCACCGTGGCCAGAGGCCGTTGCACTTCGGCACCAGCGCCGTTACTGAGCGCCATGGGCAGGAAACCGAGCGAAGCCACGCTGGCGGTCATCAACACCGGACCAAGACGGTTCGCCGTGCCGGTGCGTATGCGATCGCGGATATCGTTCACGCCTTCCTTCATCAAGTGCTCGAACTCGCTGATGAGCACGATGCCGTTGAGCACCGCCACCCCGAACAAAGCGATGAAGCCCACGCCGGCCGAGATGCTGAAGGGCATGCCCCGCCCCACGAGGGCGAATACGCCACCGATCGCGGAGAGCGGCACCGCGCTGAAGACGAGCAGGCTCAACTTCAACGAACCGAAGGCGAAGTAGAGCAGCAGTAGGATGAGCAGCAGTGCAAGTGGAACGACAACACTTAGACGCTTCTTAGCGTCCATCAGGTTCTCGAAGGTGCCGCCGTAGGTGGTGTAGTAGCCCACAGGCAAACCCAGTTGCGCATCCACCTTGGTTCGCAGTTCCTCCACGATGCTCTGCACGTCGCGGCCGCGCACGTTGAAGCCCACGGTGATGCGGCGTTTCGCATCCTCGCGCTGCACCTGGTTCGGTCCATCCTCGATGCGCACATCGGCGAGCAATGAGAGCGGCACCGGTTTTCCCATCGGCGTCGGCACCAACAGCCGCTGCACATCGGTGAGGTCCGTGCGGCTTTGGTCACGAGCGCGTACCACCAGATCGAAACGACGTTCGCCCTCGAAGACCTGGCCTGCGACACTTCCCGCGAAGGCCGTGCGCACCACGTCGTTCACCGCATCCACATCCAGTCCGTAGCGGGCGAGCGCGCCGCGATCGTGCGTCACCACGATCTGCGGCAATCCGCCCACACTTTCCACATAGAGGTCCTTGGCTCCTTCCACCGTGTTCACCAGCTCGCCCAGCTTGTGTGCGTATTTGGCCAGAGAGTCGAGGTCTTCGCCGTAGATCTTGCACACCACATCCTGGCGTGCGCCGGTCATCAGTTCGTTGAATCGCATCTGCACGGGGTATTGGAAACCGAACGTGGCGCCGGGCAGTGCACTCAAGGTGTTGCCCATCTTCTCGGCCAGTTCATCGAAGCTCTTCGCGCTGGTCCATTCCTTCTTGGGTTTCAGGATCACCATCATGTCTGCGGCTTCAATGGGCATGGGGTCCGTGGGGATCTCGCCGCTGCCGATCTTGGCCACCACCTTCTCCACTTCGGGATACCCGGCCTTGAGGAGACCCGCCGCCTTCTGACAAGTCTCAACAGTGTTCGTGAGCGAGCTGCCGGTGAGCAGGCGCGTGTCGATGGCGAAGTCGCCTTCCTCCAGTTCTGGGATGAACTCGCCCCCCATCGCGGCCATGATCCCACCGGCCACCACAAGGAGGACGACCGAGGCAACGACCAGTCGAGCCGGTTTCAGAATGGCCTTGTCCAACCATCTGCGATAGAACTTCCCGAGGCGTTCCATCATGCGGTCGGTCCAGGTCGCTGGCGGGTTCAGCTTCTTGCTCAGGACCATCGCGCTCATCATCGGCACATAGGTGAGTGAGAGGATCGCAGCGCCCAGAACTGCGAAGGCCACCGTCTGCGCCATGGGCTTGAACATCTTGCCTTCGATGCCTTGCAGCGAGAGGATCGGCAGGTACACGATGAGGATGATCACCTGCCCGAACATGGCCGAATTCATCATGCGGCTGGCGGAGCTGCGCACGGTCTCATCCATGCGTTGTTGATCCAAGCGCGCGAGACCGCCAACACCTTTCGCATGGTGCAGTCGGTGCAGCACGGCTTCCACGATGATCACTGCACCATCTACGATCAGGCCGAAATCCAGGGCCCCCAAACTCATCAGGTTCCCGCTCACGCCGAAGAGGTTCATCATGATCACCGCGAACAGCATGGCCAATGGGATCACCGAAGCCACGACCAGACCGGCGCGCAGGTTGGCCAGGAAGAAGACCAGGATCAACACCACGATCAGCGCACCTTCCATCAAGTTCGTTTCCACGGTGGCGATGGCGTTGTTCACCATCTTGGTGCGATCGAGGAAGGGTTCGATCGTCACACCTTCTGGCAAGGTTTTTTCGATCTGTGCGATGCGCTCCTTCACGTTCTTGATCACTTCGCTCGAGTTGGCACCCTTCAGCATCATCACGACGGCGCCGGCCGTTTCGCCTTCGTCGTTGTACACCATGGCCCCATAACGGGTAGCGGTACCGAGGCGCACTTCGGCCACATCATGCAGCAGCACGGGCGTATGGTCGGGCAATACCTTCACCTGGATGGTTCGGATGGCCTCCATGTCCGCGATCAATCCTTCGGTGCGGATGAACAGCATCGATGGTCCTGTTTCGATATAGGCCCCGCCGGTATTGGCGTTGTTGCGTTCCACGGCGGTGAAAACATCCGCGATGGTGATGCCCATGGCGCCGAGCCGTTCTGGATCCACAGCGATCTCGTACTGCTTCAGCTTGCCGCCGAAGCTGCTCACATCGGCCACGCCTTCCGTGCCGATCAATTGCCGCCGCACGATCCAGTCCTGGATGGTGCGCAGTTCCGAAGCATCGTACTTGCCTTCGTAGCCGGGCTTGGGTTTCACGACATACTGGAAGATCTCGCCGAGGCCACTGGAAACCGGCCCCAGTTCCGGCTTTCCGAGCGACTCCGGAATGGTGATCTGCGCCAGCCGTTCGGTGACCTGTTGACGCGCCCAGTACACATCGGTGGCATCGTCGAACACGATGGTGACGAGCGAAAGCCCGAAGCGACTGAAGCTGCGTTGCTCGATGATACCCGGCACGTTGCGCGTGGCCTGCTCGATGGGGAAGGTGATGAGGCGTTCGATGTCGCCAGCGCCCAGCGCTGGGCTCACGGTGATCACCTGTACCTGGTTGTTGGTGATGTCGGGTACGGCGTCGATCGGCAGCTGGGTGACGTTGTAGACGCCAACGCCGATGAGGCCGAGGACGAGAAGCCCGATGATGAGCTTCTGTTGTATGGAGAATGCGATGATCCTGTCCAGCATGGGATGTTCCGGTGAATGATGGGAATGCACCGCAGACCGCGCGCGGCGCGTCAACGGTTCGACCGGAACAGGAAGGAATGCTTTGACCGGCCTGGACCTAGGCCCGGGTTCGGGGTGGGCGCAGAAGCTCCGCTTGATGCCCGGCTAGCAAGTCATCATCCAGGGGGAGGGCTGTCGCAACGCGTGCGGTCAGCTCAGGGAAGCTCACAGGTCGCATCGGTTCCGAACCGAGCACCTTGGTCGCATGCTGATCAATGGTCGCACCATGGTGATGGTGCAAGGGGAGGTTCTCATGCCCGTCGTGGTCAGCTTCCTGGTGCGCGTCGTTCGCATAGTGCAGCGCCAGGAAAGCGGAGAGGTCAAGGTCTTCAGCCGTTGCTCGGTGCTCTAGAAAGTGCGCGAAGAGCATGGGCACCTTCATCAGGTCCGGACTTACCAGGAACCCTTGGACCCAGAGGATCGGTAGGAGGGACCACAGGCGGAAATTCACGCTGCGAAGGTAGAAGGCGGAGCCATACGGCCAACTGAGCTTTGTCATTTCGCGTTCGTCGGATCCTTCAGTGGACACCGGTTACCCGATACACAAGGACGTTGTCGACTTATGGAGAAGATGAGAATTCCATGGAAAAGATGGAGCCATTGCTATCCGATGAACGCAATAGGATATCCCCTCCCATGGCGCGCATCATCTCCCGCGCGATGGAGAGCCCGAGGCCTGTGCCGGAAGTGGAGTGTGGCGTGAACCGTTCGAAGAGATGCGACTGCTGTTCTGCTGGGATACCAGGGCCACTGTCAGCAACGGTGATCGTCTTTCGATCCCCGTCGACTCCGGCGCGCACAGTGACGGTGCTTCGTGCAGGGGCGTGACGTAGTGCATTGCTGAGCAGATTGATCAATGCCCACGTGGCTTTTTCCCCGTCCGCTGCCACAAGCAACTCCCCATCTGGATAGCTCACCTCGAGGGAGATGTCTTCCTTTCTCGCGCTGCTGGAAACTGCTTCAACGGCCGCTTGGACCAGGTCCTTCAGAAGAACCTCCCTGACCTCGAGCCGCATCCGGCCTGATTCCACCTGGGCCATATCGAGCAACTCGCTGACGATGCGTACCAATCGCTTGTGGTCTTTCCGAAGGTCGTCGAGGATGCCCTGCATTTCCGGTTTCATCGGCTGCCGTTCCAGAAGCGAGAGTCCAAGATCCGTGCTCGCCAGGGGTGTCTTCAGTTCATGGCTGATGGTCGCGAGGAACATGGTCTTATTCTGGTCGCGTTCCTGGAAGAGGGTGATGTTGTGCATGAGATGCACGATGCCGATCACCTCATTCCCATTATTGATCGGCGTATGGCTGGCCGCAAAGAACTGCTCCTTGCCATCCACGATGGCTTTGAAAGGCTTGTTCTGGTTGCCGGTGATCACCAGTCGCATCAAGTCATTGCGATGGACCAGGTCATGCACGGATGCTCCGATGAGTTCAGTTGCTTCCATGCCAATTAGTTCAACGCCCTTGCGATTGACGAAGAGGACACAGCCTGCATGGTCCACACCGAATGCTGCATCTTGCAGGCTGTTCAAGACGGCTTCGACACGCGCTTTCTCGTCCATGATGCGCGCGAGATTGCTGCTTTCCCAGCGTTGCAGCTCGCTTGCCATGGCGTTGAACCGATCGGCCATATGCCCGAATTCATCGTTGCGAGCAAGCTCCACACGTTCTCGGTAGTCTCCTCCGGCCACGCGATCGATCCCCTCGGTGAGCTTGCGGATGGGTTCCGCGATGTGCTCGGGTATGCTGAAGAGCATGGATAGGGCGATCAACGCGCAGAACGTACCGGTGAGGCCGATCCAAACGAGTGCGTTCTCGCCCTTGCTTTCCGCCGCTGCCACTCTGTGCACGATGGCCTCCTTGTTCAGGTCCACGATGCGGGCGATCCGCTGGCGCAATAGGGCGGTGGAAAGGGAGTCCCCGTCGGTCCTTGTCCACGCGTCAACGGCAATCGCGAGCTCGGCGGTGGCCTGGTCCTCGCCCATCTCGGTGATGTTGGCCTGCTGCTTCGCGAGCAGTGCATGCAGACTGGCAGCCGCCGCAGGACCCTGCCCATCGATGGCGGCGACCATGCCCTGCATGTACTCGATGCTCGTGTAATTGGCCTGCAGCAGCCCCCGGCCTTCGCCACGCAACGACCAGATGGTAGCGAAACTGACCGCAGCCAGGACGAAGACGAGCAGTGCCAACGCACCGAGCGCCAAGGTCAATCGCACTTTGGTCTTCATGACAGGATCACCAGGTCGACGTCATTCGCGCTCAAGGCGGTGAGCAGGCGGTTGAAGGTATTGGTGCGCAGGATCACCTGCCAAATGCTGATGTGCGGCTTGCCGATGCACAAGGTGGTCACCTGCTTGTCCTTCACCACTTGAAGTATCGCTTCGGTGATGTCCGCACGTTCCAGGTTGAGGATCCTCGCCGGAAGGAAGCCGATGCCGTGTTTTTGCGCGGCGGCCTGGGCCTGGATCACATCGCCACCGAGCTCGGTGGCCAGCTTGAAGTTGTTGATCAGGTGGCGCTGTTTGTCCAGCGGGATCCGGTCCACGGTCTCGTTCGGCGTCTGCACATAAAGCACGCTCCAATCGCTATGGTAGTAGTTGGCGAGCCGTGCGGTCTTGCGGATGATCTTGGCCGCCACCTGGTGGTTGCTGCTGATGAGCGCGAGGAAGTGCTCGTGCCGCAACTGCTTCGGCTTCTCCACTTCCTGCTCCACCTTCCGCTCCACCTGCCCGGCCACTTCCTTCAGCGCCAGCTCCCGCAGCTGTAGGATCTTGTCCGGCTGGAAGAAGTTGCGCAAGGCCGTCTCCACTTTGGTGCTGTCGTAGATCTTGCCTTCGCGCAGGCGCGCGATCAGCTCGTCGGCGGTGAGGTCGATGTTCACCACCTCGTCGGCGCGCTGCAGGAAGCTGTCCGGTATGCGCTCGGTGATGGCCACGCCCGCGATGCGTTCCACTTCGGCGTTGATGCTCTCGATGTGCTGGATGTTCACCGCCGTGATCACGTCGATGCCGTTGTCCAGCAGGTCGAGCACGTCCAGGTAGCGTTTGGCGTGTTTGCTGCCGGGTACGTTGGTGTGCGCGAGCTCGTCCACGATCACCTTGGCCGGGTGCAATAGCAACGTGGCGTTCAGGTCGAATTCCTCCAGCCGCTTGCCCTTGTAGTACACCTCGCGTCGCGGGATCACGGGCAAGCCTGCGAGCAGGGCATGTGTCTCCGCCCGGTTGTGCGTTTCCACGAAGCCTACCTGGATGTTCACGCCCTTGGCCAGCAGCTCGTGCGCCTCCTCCAGCATGCGATAAGTCTTGCCCACACCGGCGCTCATGCCGATATAGACCTTCAGCCGGCCACGTTGGGAGACCGGCCGAAGCAGGGGATTGGTGCCGTCCGAGGCGATCACGGTAGTGCGATGGCGAGACTGGTCGTGAAGAAGGTATTGGAGGTCGTGGCCTTTCCGTCAGCGTCCGCGAAGACCTTGTCCTCGCTTTGCAGCATCCGCGCTTCCACACGCCACAGTACGTTCGTTGATACCCAACGGTCGAAGTTGAGCGAGTAGCCCATGGTGTTGAAACCATTGGGCGTTCCCGTGGCGATGATCACGCCGTCCTTGTCCTGGTACAATTCCCAACGGGCAGCCACATAGGTCTTGTCGTTGATCTTGAACCGCGGGATCACGATCGGCGTGATGAAGGTGTTGGTACCTGCCTGTCCGGTAGGCAGGCTGTCACCGCTGGCTGCTTCTTCCATGCCGATGTCGCAACCCAGGATCAATCCCAGACGCTTCGTCACTTGGAACTGTGCGTACAGGTTGTTGAAGATGCGCATCTGGCTCACACTGTCCGGCTTGTCATTGCCGATGAAGGTGCTCCAGTTAATCGTCGTGGTGCTGTTCGGTTTGTAGGTGAGCTGTGTGCCGAAGGCGGGCGTGTTGTTGCCATCCACCCGGGTGATGCGCTGCCAGCCGTTGAGCAACAGGCCGCTTGCGTACCACTTCTCGTTCTTGCTGGTGTAGCTCACGCGCGCACCGGCTTCGTAGTATGGTGTATTGTCAGCGAGCAGGCTACGGGTCAGGTTCCAGCAGTCTTTGCCAATGGCGCTCTCGAAGCCGATGTGGCTGGGCATGATGCCCGCGTCGAGCCACAGGTTCCGGGTCTTGCTCAGCTTCACGCCAGCATTCGCCTCGAACACGCTGCGCAGCAGTTCGGGCTCGGCGGCCAGATTGTACTGCGGATAGGTCCCTGCCATCAGCGCGATGTTGCCGCGCACGTTGTTCTTCGCGTAGTTGAGCTTCACCATGCCGAGGTTCAGGTTCACCTCGTTGTGGCGGTTATAGCTGTAGACGAAGCCCGGGCGCAGGTGGTTCTCCGGTTCCGCCAGGTCGAAGCTGTAGTACATCTCGGCATACGCGCTCAGGGTGATCGCGCTGTCGAGCTGTTGTGCGGAAGTGGAAAGGACGATGCCCAGGAGAGGCAGGAAAAGCAGGCGTTTCATTTCGTTGCGGCGTCGAGCGCCAGGTTCAGTTCAAGTACGTTGATGGTGGCCGTACCGAACAGGCCCAGCAAAGGTCCGTCGGTATGCGCATCGATCAGTTGTTGCACGGCCGCTTCGCTCAGGCCGCGCGCGGTAGCGATCCGCTTCACCTGCACCCGTGCGGCTTGTGCGCTCAGGTGCGGGTCCAGGCCGCTGCCGCTGGCCGTGACCAGTTCGCTGGGGATCTCGTTCTTCGCCACGCCCGGGTTGTGTACCAGGAAGGTGTCGATCCGGGCCTGCACGGTAGCCAGGTGGTCCGGGTTGCTGGGGCCCTTGTTGCTGCCGCTGCTGCCTTGTGCGTTGTAGTCGATGGCGCTGGGGCGGCTTTGGAAGTAACCGTCGCTGGTGAAGAGCTGGCCCACGAGCGCGGCGCCGACGGGCTTGCCATCACGGCTCACCAGTTCGGCCTCACCGCCTTGTGGCCCAGTGATACCGGCGAAGCCCCAGACGATCAAGGTGTAGAAGCCGCAGCAGAGGACCAGCATCACGGCGGTCATGCGCAGGGCAGGGATCAGGTTCGTTCTCATGGCTTAGAAGAAGGGGGTGATGACCAGGTCGATGAGCTTGATGCCGATGAAGGGCACGATGACGCCACCGATGCCGTACAGCAGCAGGTTGCGGCGCAGGATGGCGCTGGCACCGATGGGCCGGTACTTCACACCGCGCAAGGCCAACGGGATCAGCATCGGGATGATGATCGCATTGAAGATCACCGCGCTGAGGATGGCGCTCTCGGCGCTGTGCAGCTTCATGATGTTGAGCGCGCCTAGGGCGGGCATGCTCACCATGAAGAGCGCGGGCACGATGGCGAAGTACTTGGCCACGTCATTGGCGATGCTGAAGGTGGTGAGCGTGCCGCGCGTCATCAGCAGCTGCTTGCCGATCTCCACCACCTCGATGAGCTTGGTGGGGTCGTTGTCGAGGTCCACCATGTTACCGGCCTCCTTGGCGGCCTGGGTGCCGCTGTTCATGGCCACGCCCACATCGGCCTGGGCGAGCGCGGGCGCGTCGTTGGTGCCGTCGCCCATCATGGCCACGAGCTTGCCGCCCTGTTGTTCCTTCTTGATGTAGGCCATCTTGTCCTCCGGCGTGGCCTCGGCGATGAAGTCGTCCACACCGGCCTTGGTGGCGATGTATTTCGCCGTAAGCGGGTTGTCACCGGTGACCATCACTGTCTTCACGCCCATCTTCCGCAGGCGCTCGAAACGCTCCTGGATGCCGGGCTTGATGATGTCCTGCAATTCGATGCAACCGATCACGCGCTCGTTCTCGGCCACCACCAGCGGGGTGCCACCGTTCTGCGCGATACGCTTCACTTCGGTTTCCACATCGGTCGGGAAAATGTTCCCAGCGCTTTCGGTGAGCTTGCGAATAGCGTCCTGGGCCCCTTTGCGGATGCGCAGGCCCGTGCCGAAGTCCACACCGCTGGTGCGCGTCTGCGCGGTGAACTTGATCAGCTCGGCGCCTTCCATGGAGATAGTGCGGGTGACATCGGTGCCCGCCAGTTCCACGATGCTCTTGCCCTCGGGCGTGTCGTCGGCCATGGAACTGAGCGCACAGGCCTTGATGAAGTGCGCGCGATCAACACCGTTCGCTACGTGGAAGCCGGTGGCCTTGCGGTTGCCGATGGTGATGGTGCCGGTCTTGTCCAGCAGCAGCACATCCACATCACCGGCGGTCTCCACCGCGCGGCCGCTCTTGGTGATCACGTTCGCCTGAAGCGCGCGGTCCATGCCCGCGATGCCGATGGCGCTGAGCAGCCCGCCGATGGTGGTGGGGATCAGGCACACGAAGAGGCTGATGAAGCTGGCAATGGTGATGGTGGTGTTCGCGTAGTCGGCGAAGGGCTTCAGCGTTACGCACACGATCAGGAACACCAGCGTGAAGCCCGCGAGGAGGATGGTAAGGGCGATCTCGTTCGGCGTCTTCTGCCGGCTCGCGCCTTCCACCAAGGAGATCATGCGGTCCAGGAAGCTGGTGCCCGGCTCGCCGGTGACCTCCACGGTGATGCGGTCGCTGAGCACGCGGGTGCCGCCGGTCACGCTGCTGCGGTCGCCGCCGGCCTCGCGGATCACCGGAGCGCTTTCGCCTGTGATCGCGCTCTCGTCGATGGTGGCCAGGCCCTGCACGATCTCGCCGTCCGTGGGGATGGTGTCACCAGCTTCGCAGAAGAACACATCGCCCTTGCGCAGGTCGCTGCTGCGGATGGTCTTCAGACTGCCGTCGGCCTGCTTCAGTTTCGCGGGGGTGTCCTCGCGCAGTTTCCGCAGCGAAGCGGCCTGGGCTTTGCCGCGCGCCTCGGCGATGGCCTCGGCGAAGTTGGCGAAGAGCAGGGTGACGAAGAGGATCAGCAGCACCGTGAGGTTGTACCCGAAGGAACCCTGCGAGCCGTCGCCGCTGAACGCGGTGTACAGCGTGACCAGCAGCATGATGAAGGTGCCGATCTCCACGGTGAACATCACCGGGTTGCGCAGCATGGTGCGGGGCGAGAGCTTCACGAAGCTCTGCACGAGCGCCTCGCGGACCTGCTCGGCGGGAAAGAGGGAAGTGGTCTTGTTGGTCATTGCGATCAGAGGTTCCGGGAGTGCGAGAGTGCAAGAGTGAGAGGGTGTGAAGGACCAGTGGATGCACTCGCTCACCCTCTCACTCTTGCGCTCTTTCACTGCGTTCATGGCATGCTGAAGTATTCGGCCAGGGGACCGAGGGCCAGCGCGGGGAAGAAGCTGAGCGCGGCCAGGATGAAGATCAAGGCGAAGGTGAGCGCGCCGAAGGTGGGCGTGTCGGTGCTCAGCGTGCCGCCGCCGGCCGGCACCACCTTCTTGGCGGCGAGGAGCCCGGCGATGGCCAGCGGACCGATGATGGGCAGGTAGCGACCCAGGATCAGCACCAGGCCGGTGAGGAAGTTCCAGAAGAAATTGTTGTCGCCCAGGCCCTCGAAGCCGCTGCCGTTGTTGGCCGCCGCGCTCGTGTTCTCATACAGCATCTCGCTGAAGCCGTGTGGACCGGGGTTGTTGAGCCAGTTGGCCGGGGCGACCGTCCACGCGGCGTCGCCGTGGTGGGTGTTCGTGTAGCTGGCGATGGCCGTGGCCACCAGGATCAGGAAGGGGTGCAGCAAGGCGATGAGCGTGGCGATCTTCACTTCACGCGCCTCCACCTTGCGGCCCAGCAGTTCCGGCGTGCGGCCCACCATGAGCCCGGCGATGAACACGCCGATGATGATGAAGATGTAGTAGTTGAGGAAGCCCACGCCCACGCCGCCGTAAAAGGCGTTGATCATCATGTCCAGCATCTGCAGGGCGCCGCTCAGCGGGGTCATGCTGTCGTGCATGGCATTCACGCTGCCGTTGCTGGTGGCGGTGGTGGCGATGCCCCAGAAGGCCGAGGCCTCCGCACCGAAGCGCACCTCCTTGCCCTCCATGCTGCCCATCGGCTGTTCGATGCCCATGGCGGCGATGGCCGGGTTGCCGGCGCGTTCGGCCAGGATGGAGCCCGCGCTGAAGAGCACGAAACCGGTGGTCATCACGCCGAAGACCGTCCATGAAAGTCTACGGTTGTTCAGGTAGAAGCCCAAGGCGAAGACCAGCGCAATGGGGATGAGGATGATGCTGATCGTCTCCACCATGTTGGTGAGGTAGTCGGGGTTCTCCAACGGATGGGAGCTGTTCACGCCGAAGAAGCCGCCGCCGTTGGTGCCCAGCTGCTTGATGGCGATCATCGCCGCAGCGGGGCCTTGCGTGATCTGCTGTTCCGCGCCTTCCAGCGTGGTCACCGTGCTGCGGCCATCGAAGGTCATGGGCGTGCCGCGCACCACCAGGATACAGGCCAGCACCAGCGAGAGCGGCAGGAGAATGCGCGTGATGCTGCGCGTGAAGTACATCCAGAAGTTGCCAAGCGCGGTGGTGGTGCGCTGCTGCATCGCCTTGAACAGAGCGGCCAACGCGGCCATGCCCGTGGCGGCGCTCACGAACTGGAAGAACATCACCACGAAGAGCTGGGTGAAGTAGGTGAGGCCGCTCTCGCCGCTGTAGTGCTGCAGGTTGCAGTTCACCACGAAGCTGATCACGGTGTTGAAGGCGAGGTCGGGCGTCTGGCCCGCGTTGCCGTCGGGGTTCAATGGCAGCTTGTCCTGGAAGATCAGGGCGAAGAAGCCGTAGACGAACCAGATCAGGTTGATGGTGAGCAGCGCTTTCAAATGCTGCTTCCAGGTCATCTCCTGGGTCGCATCCACCCCGGCGAGGCGGTAGATGCCACGTTCAACGGGAAGCAGGAAGTCGCTCCAGTGCTTCTCGCCCCTGTAAACGCGGGCGATGTAACGCCCTAGGGGGATGGCCAGCACCAGGGTGAGGCCGTACATGGCGATGACGCCAAGCAGTTCAGTATTCATTGGTCGTGGTCCATTGAGTTGTCACGCTGAGTGCTGTCGAAGCGTCAGTATTTCTCGGGTTTCAGCAGCACATGCAGCAGGTAGCCGAACACGGCGACGCAGATGAGGAGGAGGGCGGTGAACATGGTGTCAGATCTTTTCGAACCACTTGGTCGCCTTGAAGAAGGACCAGAAGCACACCAGACCGGTGGCAAGCAGGAGGAGGGTGATCAGGGTGGCGCTCATGGCGTTCCGGGGTTGCGGAACGCACCTGACGAAGCCGATGCCAGGATCGGATCGGATCGCTGAAGGTGTTGCTGGATCTGAGTTTCCAGCATTGGGGCCGACCAACTGCCAACCTAGCACCCTACCGAAATGGAAGGGTGCATTTCAGGAATGGAAGACTACAGGTCGTACTTCTTCACCTTCGCGTACAACGTGGTGAGGCCGATCCCCAGGAGTTCGGCGGCCAGCGTTTTGTTGCCACCAGTGTGGTGCAGCACGCGGCGGATATGCTCCTGTTCCACGCGCTCCAGTTCGTAGATCGATCCGAGCTTCTGCTCCGGCTCACCTTGCAACTCCAGCGGCAGTGAAGCGAGGTCCAGCATCGGCCCATCACACAGGATGCACGCGCGCTCGATGACGTTACGCAGCTCACGTACATGGCCCGGCCAAGTGTGCGCCAACAGCCGGTCCTTCACACTATCGTCCATGCCGGTGATGGACTTCTTCAACTTGAAAGCGAACCGCTCGATGAAGACCTGTGCCAACAGGGGAATGTCGGCCTTACGTTCAACGAGCGCGGGAATGCGCAGGGCAAAGGCCGCGAGACGGAAATAGAGATCCTGCCGGAAGCGGCCCTCGGCACCCTCGCGCTGGAGATCGCGATGCGTGGCCGCGATGATGCGCACATCTGCTTTCTGCGGCACGGTATCGCCCACGCGCAGGAAGTCGCCGGTCTCCAATACCCGCAGCAACTTGGCTTGCATGGCGGGACTGAGTTCGCCCACTTCGTCGAGGAAGAGCGTACCGCCTTTCGCCGCCTCGATCAGTCCCTTCTTGTCCTTTATGGCCCCCGTGAACGCACCGGCCACATGACCGAAGAGCTCGCTTTCGAGCAGGTCGTTGCTGAAGGCGCTGCAGTTCAGTGCGAGCATGGGCTTGGCGGAGCGCGCACTCGAAGCGTGGATCGCGTTCGCGAAGACCTCCTTTCCGGTGCCCGTCGCACCGGTAAGCAGTACCACGGCATCGGTGGGCGCCACTTTGCGCGCTAACGCCACCACCTGCTGGATCGCGGGCGTTCGACCGGTCACCGTCCCGAACGGATCGTCGCGCTGGGGTTCCACATGGCGCTGGGCAAGGGCTTTCTCCAACGCTTTGCTTACCGTGGGGATCAGCTTGTCATTGTCATCGCCCTTTACCAGGTAGTGGAAGGCGCCGTTCTGCACCGCCTGCACGGCATCGTGTATCGTCCCGAACGCCGTGAACACGATCACCTCAGCATCGGGCTGCTGGCTTTTGATCGCTTTGGTCAACTCCACCCCGTTCGCGTCAGGGAGCTTCACGTCACAGAGCACCACATGGAAGTGATGTGCCTTCAGCTGCTGCATGGCGTGTGCTCCGGTCTCGGCCGTGGACACCGCATAACCCTCGCTCACGAAGAGCCGATGCAGCATATTGCGCAGCTGGGGTTCATCGTCGATGATGAGGAGTGAAGGGAGCTTCATCAGGGTACAAAGTTCAGGGAATGATCCATGCACCCATCCGGAACGCATCCGAAAGTCGCTTCATGATGGCGCTCTAAGCCTTATAAAGCCTTCGCGCCATCTGTTCGATCAACGGGGCCTTGGGATCAGCTGCCCGTATGGTCTACCACGGCCGGCCCTGTGATCGGTGATGGACCAACTGGATAGTACTGGTTCAATTGCCGACGTAGCGTCATGTAGCGATAGATCCCGAACAGGATGAAGATGACGCTCAAGCACAATGCCGTGTAGCCAGCCCAACGGATACGACCGAAGTCTTCCATCTGGAGCAATGCCAAGCCTCCCACGAGCAGGTACAAGGTGGAGCGGATGTAACTGAGCAGCGTGCGTTCGTTGGCCAGGCGCGTGCGGATCAGCGCCAGGTGGTCGCGGAGGATCAACTCCTCTTTCAATTCATAGTCCCGATCTACCGGGATCATCGAAATGCGCCGCATGGTATCAGGTTCGACTGAGTGCGCAAGTTACCCATCGACAGGGCTTCCCGCGAAAGGGGATCCTGATCCGTTCACACATGGCATATACATTCCCTAAGGCATCAACGAAAAGGACCCGACCGAAGCCGGGTCCTTCCATGCGTTCGATGTCCGATCACAACAAGGTCGTCGGACACACGTACTCCGTCACTTTCACGCCGGTCTTCTTGATGCCGTTGAAGCCGCTCTCCACATCCACGAAGTCGTCCCAACCGCGGGCCTTCAAGATGCTCGCAGCGATCATGCTGCGGTAGCCACCGGCGCAGTGGAGGATGAAGGGCTTGTCCCTCGGGAACTCCGCGAGGTGATCGTTGATCCGGTTGAGCGGCACGTTGATGGCGCCTTCCACATGCTCGCTGTCGAACTCGCTCTTCTTGCGCACATCGAAGACAAGGGGCTTGCTGGAGAACCGTGCCGCGAATTCCTCCGCGCTGATCCGTGCGACGCTATCCACCTCCTTGCCGGCGCTTTTCCATGTCTCGAACCCGCCTTCCAAGTGGCCGATCGTGTTATCATAACCCACACGGCTCAACCGGATGATGCTCTCTTCTTCTTTGCCTGGCTCGGTCACGAGCAATATCGCCTGTTTGATATCGGTGATCATCTCGCCCACCCACATGGCGAAGTTGCTGTCCAGGCCGATGTTGATGCTGTTTGGGATGAACCCTTGAGCGAACACCGTGGCTGGTCGCGTATCCAGGATGAGCGGACGTTCTTCATTGGCCACCACCTCGAAGTCGTTCGCGTTGAGCGCCCGTTTGCCGCGTACCATCACGGTATCCAGGCTTTCGTAGCCCTGGATGTTCATCAGCACGTTCTTCGGGAAGTAGCCCGGAGGCGGTGTGAGTCCGGTGAGCAGTGCCTTCTTGAACTCATCCTTCGTGAGCTTCGGATCCAACGCGTAGTTGGTGCGCTTCTGGTTGCCCAGGGTATCCGTGGTCTCCTTGCTCATCATCTTGCCGCACGCACTGCCGGCCCCGTGGTTCGGGTACACGATCAGGTCATCGCTCAACGGCATGATCTTGTTGCGCAGCGAATCGAACAGGTACCCGGCGAGCTTGTCCTCCGTGAGGTCCGCGATCACGTGCTGTGCCAAGTCGGGGCGACCGACATCACCGATGAAGAGGGTGTCGCCGGTGATGATGCCGTGCTCCTTGCCGTTCTCATCGATCACCAGGTAGGTGGTGCTTTCCATGGTATGGCCGGGCGTATGGATCGCCTTCACCTTCGCCTTGCCCACGTTGAAGACTTCCCCATCCGTGGCCACGTGCGCGGTGAATCCGGGCTTCGCCGTGGGGCCGTAAACGATGGTCGCTCCGGTCTTCTTCGCCAGGTCCAGGTGACCGCTCACGAAGTCGGCGTGGAAGTGTGTTTCGAAGACGTACTTGATCCGGGCGTGGTCCGCCTCGGCGCGGTCGATGTAGGGCTGTACTTCGCGCAGTGGGTCGAAGATG
>JAEUTB010000214.1 GCA_016787995.1 Flavobacteriales bacterium
TCATCGGCCTGGAGACCGCCTTTGCTGTGGCCAACACCGCTGCCAAGGGCCGCATGAGCCTGCGCCGCCTCATCGAACGCTTTACCCACGGCCCGCGCACCGTGCTGGGCCTGCCCCTGGCCCACATCGTAGAAGGCGCCCACGCCAACCTCACCCTCTTCGACCCCGAGGTGAACTGGACCTGCACCGAAGCCGACCTGGTAAGCACCAGCCACAACACGCCCTTCTTGGGGCAGAAGTTGACGGGGAAGGCGTTGGGGGTGGTTAGTGGGAATGTGGTGCGGGTGGGGAGCGCGGCTAGCGCCGCAACGGTGCGTTAAGAACCATCGCATATGGCGCAGGGTGCTCGAAGATGGTACACCCTGCGGAGGTTTAGAGGCGCGCACTTATACTTGGGAAGAGGTGCAGCGCATGTTGGATGAGGAGCTGCAACGCGACACGGCAAGGGATTTCAGCATTTGACGGATCATAGGCCAAATAGTCCACTGTGCTGTAGGGTCCCGAAGCTGAGACCTTGCAAAGGTTTAAATTCGTGAAACGAAAAGCTCGTTTGAATCAGCAACGCCCTCCTATACCAGAAGCGGTTAAGCGTGCCGTTCGGCAACGCTGCTTCTTCGGTTGTGTTCTGTGTGGTAAGCCGATCTACGACTACGACCATATAGTCGACTACGCTCTAGTCCATGAGCACGTCGACGTGAACATTACGCTGCTTTGTCCTGATCACCATAGGGAGAAGACCAAAGGACTTTTACCCATTGAGGACATTAGGCGAGCGAATCTCAATCCGAAGAATAAGACTCTTGGGACTTCATTGCCTTTGAAACTCCACTATGGGGGAGAGCGATTCAGCATCCGTCTGGGAAAGACTTACTTCGACACCGATCAACTTAAAGATGGACACTGGATGATTCCATTGGTAATGGATGGCTATCCGATTATTGCTATTCACTACGAAGACGATCAAATACTACTTGACCTAAGGCTATTCGATGATCAATTCCGGCAAGTATTGGTGATCATTCGGAACGAGCTGGTGTTCAGCTCAGATAATTGGGACATCACATTTGAAGGCAAGACTCTTGTCCTCTATCAGAAGCAACGAGACATCCTCATGGTCATGCACCTAAATGCACCATCTGAATTGTGGATTGAACGCGCGAACTTCCACGTCGGATCAAAACGGTTCATTGTTACAGCTGACTTTTGGAAGTACAATCAAGCTACAGTGAGTGTTGGACGAGTACTTGCACAAGTCGGGATTGTCATCGGCCATGCCAATGCAGATAGTCCTATGAAGGGAGACTTTCCGTCAGCTGTACGCATGGGCTAGCTTTAACCATTCACTCCACATCGCATATGACTAATCAAATCCGAACAACTCGCACATCAGAAATCGAGATACCCTACGGCTCGGTCACTTATCGCTTCGATCAGCACATCTCCAATAAGCAGATTCACCGCACAATCGTCTCAGGTGCATTCGGCACCGGAAAATCAACATTCCTCAAGGACTACTTTCGATCAAACGAGGAGAAGTATGTTATGATTCGCATTGATCCAGTCAACTACAGTGTAAATAACAACGACGACATTTTCGACATAATCAAAGCAGACATACTCCTCCAGTTCTACATTCTTGGGCTCAGCAAACCGAAGGAATTGGAACAACTTCCAATCGCACAGGTTTGGAAAGATTTTGTGGCACAAAATCCCCTATCCTTCGCAAGTCATATTGCTACTGCTCTGTCAAAGGCATTTCCCTTCACCGACCATGTGAGCGGGGTGATAGGTGCGATCAATGCCCTAATTAAGGACGTAAAGGAATTCGAGGAGAAATGGAGTAAGGAAAAGCCCCCCGGAGAGGTTCAAGCCACAGCATTCGTTGATCGTATTCATGAGTCACCAACGTCATTGTGGGAGAATAGTGCGATAGCTGAGTACATCCGGAGTTTAGTTTCAGATGTCCAATTTTCAGGCCGCAAAGTAGTCCTTGCCGTTGATGACCTAGACCGCCTCGACCCTGAACACATCTTTCGCATTCTGAATGTCTTCAGCGCACATCTGGAGAGTGATTCTGACAACAACAAATTCGGTTTTGACAAAATCATGCTTGTATGCGACCTAGATAACATCCAGAAGATATATGCTCATCGATATGGGAAGGACGTAGACTTCAATGGATACATTGATAAGTTCCTCTCAGAAGAGTTCTTTCAGTTCAGCATCACCGATGCTGTTACCCAATACTGCCGGTCATTCTCCGGCATAGAGAATAACGGTGCACGGTCCGTCCTACAAGCGCTTCTTACAGCGTTTGCCAACCAGAACATACTTACGGTCCGTCGACTCATGCGCTTTAGAATAGCTCATTACAATCCATTCGTAGTAATAAAACATCCCGTTGAAGACCAGTTAAAGAGAGAGCTTACTCGGGTAAGCAAGAGCGTTAGTGATTTCATTCTGACTTCAGAGGACGTTAGCTTGATGCTTGTAGTTAAGCTACTCACAACAATTTTCGGCAGCCTTGAGAACTGCGTGGTCGCTTTGAATAAAATTCTCAATGCCGACACAGAAATCGATGAGACACTTAAAGACGGCATTGCGCAGTGCCTTTTACTGCCGAGTCTTATAATGGACAAAAAGACAAATCCGAACGAGATATTTATCAGATCTTACACACAACACGCCAATGGTTACACATCTTGTGATATAAGCTTCCCGTGGATGCACATTGGGGATCGCTATGTAGAAATCCACAAATGGACTACTGGGGGAGTAGATGATCGTTGGTATGCTCAGGCACAGTACTACACAAAAAAAAGTGATGGCCGTGCACTGACTCTATCTGCCTTACGCGACCGAGTCAAGCAGTTTTGTGATTTCGTAAGAGATAAGCACTTCGTACATCAAATGAACATTGTAAGTTGTGAATAACAAACTTCTACACCGGTTCAGGGTGTCTGCCGAGCACGCCACCACAGGCAAACCTGCGCAGTGGTCTCCCGAAGGGGACCCTGCGCTCCAGTGCAGAGAAAGACAATGTACCTTGATGTTATTGACAATGATCCCCTCCATGTGCACCGTTGGCCTTTGTGGCACAGATAGACTTGGCGCCTTTAATCTAGGCTGCAAGGATCCAAGATCACCTGAGTAATGGCATGGGATCAAAGGCTTTGTACATCCTCATACTTGTACTTTGTGCCTGCGCGAATCACTCGGTGCATTTCCGCAAAGACCTTTGCGAAGGATCCGTGAAGTACTGGGAGGCACGAACGGGCTACAACTGGGCCTTCTTCTCGGACGGGAGTTTCGTGGAGTATAGGCAAGACGCTTCCGGAAGACATCGAGTAGACTACGGTGATTTGAAACTTACACAGGTGAATTATACCATAAGCGATGCCGATAGCTTGGTGATCAACGCAGGGGCAAATCGTGTGTGGGCATACAAGCTTGTTCGCATCACTCCAGCGATGCTAGTTGTTACTTCAGAAAAGACCGGTTGGGGTGTTGACACCCTGGTTTTCGAACCCAGCACAGACCAGACCACGATCATCCAGTAGGTTAAGGCTTAGACATAGCCAGGCTGTCCACCGCGATCGCCATCCAAAGCCAAACCTGCACTGCGGACTCCCGAAGGAGACCCTGCGCCCCCAAGCCCCTAGCCCCACCCTTTCCACCTTCACCAGGCCATGCACCACGACCACCTTGTCCTACTTGCCGGGGCGCGGTGGCGTGTGGCGTTCGTGCTTTCCAAACCCACGAAGGGTGTCGTCCACGAACCCGCGCAGCGGTCTTTCGTCTTCAGGAACCTGCGCTTTCGCGAACACCCACCCACGTCCCTCGTATCCGCACCGAAACCTAACTTCGGGCTGAAGCACCACCGATGAGTACGCTACGCACCCTCACCTTCTTCACCACATGGATCGCGGCACACCTGCTATGGTCCCAATCGGTGGACCTCACCTTCAACCCGGATGATACGGGCATCGGCCAGGGGCGCGGTGCCAACACCGTGGTGCGTACGGCCGTGTTGCGGAGCGATGGTGTGGTGGTGATCGGCGGCGCATTCACCAGCTACAACACCAGTGCGGCGGGTCGCATCGCCGCATTGGATGAACAGGGCCTGCCGCTTGGCGCGTTCAGCTCGTACATCCACGCCAACGACAACGTCTATGCCCTGGCGGCACTGCCGGATGCACAACTGCTGGTGGGTGGTGCTTTCACCAGCTACCAGCAAGCCGCACACAACCGCTTGGTGCGTTTGAACGCCGACGGCAGTGTTGACCCGAGCTTCGATGTGGGCAGTGGTGCGGACGGCATCGTACACAGCATCGTGGTGCAAGCGGATGGCAAGGTGGTGGTGGCCGGAGCCTTCACCACGTTCAACGGGCAAGCGGTGGGCCGCATCGTGCGTCTGGAGGCCGATGGTGCTCTGGACGCCAGCTTCCAACCTGTGTCCGGAGCGAACGATGATGTGCGTTGCCTGGCGCTACAGCCGGACGGTGCGATCCTGATCGGCGGCACATTCACCCAATATGATGGTGTGGCCTGCGGTCGCATGGCCCGGCTGAACACGGATGGCACATTGGACGCAGGTTTCCAAGCGGCGCCCGGCACGAACAATACCGTGAGCATCATTGCTCTGCAGAGCGATGGACGCATCGTCATCGGCGGGGAATTCATCAGCGTGCACGGCACCTCGCGCAGCAGGCTCGCACGGCTGCACACGGACGGTGCCGTGGACGGCAGCTTCACCACCAACATGGGCGGCGGCGTGAATTCGTGCGTGGTGCTGCCCGATGATCGCCTGTTGCTCGGCGGTGCCTTCCAAGCGGTGAACCTCACCTCCCAGCGTTTCGTGGTGCGGCTTACGGCCAGCGGTGCAGTGGACAACACCTTCGTGATCGACGAGGGCTTCGACCAGATGGTGAACGACGTGCTGGCCTTGCCGGACGGACGCGTGATGGTGATGGGCCAGTTCGCGAGCTACAACGGCCGTTCCGCACCGCGTGTGGCACGGCTGTTGGCGACGGGTGCGCTGGATACGGACCACAACCCATTGTACGGCTGCAGTGGCACCATCTACGACTTGGTGGTGGATGGCGAGGAACGCATCCTCATCGGTGGGCTCTTCGATGCGTACGATGGTGTGATCGTGAATTCCCTGGCGCGGCTGCTGCCGGATGGCGCACTGGATCCCAGCTTCCAGACCGGAACAGGCCCCGGTAGCAATGAGCAGGTGGAATGCGTTCTGATACGACCCGATGGGCGGATCATGGTGGGCGGAAGCTTCGGCACCTTCGGCGATGTGGACTGCGGTGGACTGGTACGCCTGGAGACCGATGGTAGTTTGGACCCCGGCTTCGTCCTGAACACCAGCGGTGCGCAGATCCGGAGCATGGCGCTGGCCGCGGATGACCAGCTGATGGTGGCCGGCAACTTCTCCACCTTCCTCGGCCAGCCCTTGAACGATGTGGCGCGCCTGAATGCGGATGGCACCGTGGATTCGACATTCGACCCCGGCTCCGGAGCGAACAATTTCATCAACGCGGTAGGCGTGCAGTCCGATGGGAAGGTGATCATCGGGGGTGCTTTTTCAACCTTCAACGGAGCGCCGGCGAACAAACTTGCTCGCCTGCTGCCGGACGGAAGCCTGGACCCCTCCTTCACCACCATGATCGTGGGTGCGGGCAGCATCGAGAGCATTGTCGTGCTGCCGGATGACCGCCTGTATGTCGGTGGTGCCTTCGGCAACCTAGGCGGCGTACAGCTATCCGGTCTGGCGCTCCTGAACGCGGATGGTTCGGTGGATACGGACTTCGGTGCGGCGGCATCTGGCATCCTGATCAACGACATGCACCGGCTTACCGACGGTAAGTTGCTGGTAGGCGGCTCGTTCAACACCCTGTTCGGCAGCACTGCGAATTGCATCCTGCGCCTGACCGCCGATGGCAGTGTGGACAACTCCATCTCCCTCGGCGCCGGAGTGGACGGCACCGGTTCTTGCCGGGCCGTTGGCGCACAACAGGCGGGCGGGATCCTCGTGGCCGGCAACTTCAGCAGCTTCGACGGTATCCCCCGCAACAACATCGCCCGTGTGGGCGGTAGTAATGTCCCCACGGCGATCACGGAGCCTCTGGAGGCCACGGCTGTCATGAGCCCCAACCCTACCACGGGCGTCGCGCGGTACATCACCGAATTCAGCGGCCCCACTTCTATCACCATCTGGGATGCGACAGGGCGCTTGCTCGAGCAGCGTGCTTTTCTGGCAACAGCGGGGACCGCACATCAACTCGATCTGTCGCAGCATCCAGCGGGGACCTATCTGGTGCGCCTTGCTACACCAGAGGGCCAGCGCACCGCCCGTATGGTGGTAGTGCGGTAGAACGTGTACCGTGGTACATGTCAGCCACCCGTACGAAGCGCATCAACCACGTCGGCCACGGTCCTACTCCGTCAGCCTCATTAGGGTGTCCTCCTGGACCTGCATATCGGTCTTCCGCCGGATGTCGGTGATCCTACGTCGGAAACCCCTAGCCCCACCCTAGCTACCTTCACCGGGCCAAGCGTCACGGGTCGTAAGGCCCACGGCCCTGCCTTGCGCTCCCCATGGAGGTTGAAGGTCTTGGCAGGGACGCCGATGTGCTGGAAGCGGGACATGGATCGATCCACGTCCTCGATCACGCGCTGATAGTAGGGTCCCAGTACCCTCAGGCGTTGCGTTCATGTACTTAAGCGGCAGGCAGGTCCAGCGTGATGGATGTGGGCAGCATCCGGAGAAAAGGCAGGGCGGCGCCGTAGTCCAAGGAATCGTACTCCAAACCCAGGAGCCTGATGTTGGTGTAGTAGGTGTGGTGCTGCAGGTAGTAGTTCTTCTCGCTCTGGATCAGCCAGGCTTTGGCGCCGAGCTTTTCCGCCAGGAACCATTTTTCCAGCAGCCGTGCGCAGCGGCCGTTGCCATCATCGAAGGGATGGATCTTCACGAACACCAGGTGCAGCAAGGCCGCAAAGAAGAAGACCTCCTGAAGGGTGAGGTCCATGGTGGCCAGCAGCGCGAGGTC
>JAEUTB010000217.1 GCA_016787995.1 Flavobacteriales bacterium
TACGGCGCCATGGATCAACGCTTGTTGGACGAGGTGGGGCGCATCGTGCGCACGGGTCTCGATTCGGAGACACAGTCGTGGATGTACGCGCACCAGCGGCTGTTGAACGCCAAGCAGGCACTGTGCATGGTCCGCGATCGCTTGAGCATCGGCTCGCGCGGCGTGATGAGCGAGAGCGACCAAGGCGAGATCAACGACCTCATCTCGCAATACGAGACCAACCTGCTGCTCTTCGAGCGGGACGCCCAGCCCGTGGTGCTTAGTGCCTATCGCGAGCTGTTCCAAGGTCCCGATGTGAACTTCCTGCGTGCGCTGATCGGCACCGTGAAGGAGCGCCGTACAGCCGACCCGTTGGGCATCGCACCGCGTCAGTGGTGGGAGCTCTCCTTGCAGGCACTGGAGAAGATGAAGCTGGTGGAGGATCGCTCATTGGGGGTGATCCAGGACAGCACCGCAGCGAATTCGCGCAGCGCGGAATTCCGTTTGCTGATCGTGCTGGCCGCGCTGATCGGCGTCGTCGGAGCCGTCACCATCATGGGTTTCGTGATCCTGCGCGGGGTCCGCAACACGGTGAACGAGGTTTCCCAAGCCGCACGGTCGTTGGCCTTGGGCGACATCAGCGGCAAGGTACCGGTGAATAGTTCCGACGAGATCGGGCAGATGGCGCTCTCCTTCAACGGCATGATCGACAACATCCGCTCGCAGGCCAGCAGTGCGGAGGCCATCGGCAAAGGGAACTACGATACCCCCGTGGTGGTGCGCGGCAGCCAGGATGTGCTGGGCGTGGCGCTCTCCCGCATGCGAGAGAACCTGAAAGCGGCGCGCATCCGCGACAACGAGCAGACGGCTGCACTGCAGGCCGAGAAGCAGAAACTGGAACAGGCCAACGAACGCATCACCGTACTGATCAAGGAGATGCACCACCGGGTGAAGAACAACCTACAGGTGATCGCCAGCCTGTTGCGCTTGCAGGCGGGCACCATCGCCGACGAACGCCTGCAGAACGCCTTCGACCAGAGCCAGAGCCGCGTGACCTCCATGGCACTGATCCACGAGAAACTCTATAAAGGGGATGAACTAGAGAACCTCGATGTGGGCCTGTACATCCACGAGCTCTTTTCGGAGCTGGTGCGTGTGAATGACGTGAGCGAACGCATCGCCTACCGCACACACATCGAGCAAGGGCTCGCCTTCGACCTCAACACCATGGTGCCGTTGGGTCTATTGCTGAACGAGCTCATCACCAACTCGTTCAAACACGCCTTCACGGGGCGAGAGAAAGGGCAGATCAAGCTCGCCATCACCGATGCGAAAGAAGGCGCCTACGACCTGGTCTATACGGATGATGGCGTGGGCATGCCACTGGCCAAGATGCAGCCGGATGGTGCTACCCTGGGCGTTTCGTTGATCGAAAGCCTCGTTGAACAGTTGAACGGCCGCATGACGGTGGAAGGAAGCGACAAAGGCACCTACTACCACATCCGGTTCCGCACACTGGGCGGGAAATAGGAAGGCCTAACCGTTGGCCAGCTCGGCCTCCACCTCTTCGGAGAGTTCCATGTTGTGGTAGACGGCGTTCACATCCTCGTCGTCCTCCAGCATGTCCACCAACTTCATCACGTTCTTCGCCGTGTCCAGATCCACCGGAATGGTGGAGAGCGGGAAACGCTTCAGCTCGGCGCTCTTGGCCTCCACACCGAGTTGCTCCAGCTTTTGGGCCAGGCTCCCGAACGAGGTATAAGGCGCCAGGATCACCAGCGCTTCCTCATCGCGGATCACATCCTCGGCGCCGGCGTCGATGCACTCCATCTCGAACTCGTCGGCGTCGCGGCCCTTTAGCGCGGCGATCTCGATCACGAACTCGGCTTTGCGCTCGAACACGTGGGCCAGGGAACCGCTCGTGCCCAAGGTGCCATCGCACTTGCTGAAGAAGCTGCGCACATTGGCCACGGTACGGGTGGTGTTATTGGTGGCCGTTTCCACGAAAATGGCCACACCACCGGGCGCGTAGCCCTCATAGGTCACTTCAGCGAAGTCCGCGCCTTCCCCACCGGCGGCCTTCTTGATGGCGCGGTCCACGTTATCCTTCGGCATGTTCATACCGCGGGCGTTCTGGATGGCCATCTTCAGCCGCGAATTGGCGTCTGGGTTGGGCCCACCGGCTTTCACGGCCATGGCGATCTCTTTACCGATGCGGGTGAAGAGCTTGCTCAGCTTGGCGTTGCGTGCGAAGATCTTATGCTTGCGTTTCTCGAAGATGCGGCCCATGGCGCGAAGGTGCTGGATGAAAGGATGGCAAAAATAGGGGAATGCCCGGATGGCGGGACGATCTTCGACGCACGAGGCCGCGAGCGAACGTGAAGCGTTCGTCGCGGCCCCACGGGTACAACCCCTCGTAGTGCCAGGCTTGAGGCCACAGCGCTAGTTGAACCCGATGATCGTCAAGCCGATGTTGAGCGGGGTGAGTTCGGGCATCACCTTATCCTGGAACAGCGGGGTGAGCGCGTATTCCGCGAAGAGGTTGAGGCTGCCGTATCCGATGCGCGCCGAGGCGGCCAAGCGATACGGGAGAAGACGATGGTCCCCCTTGTCGATGTCCTTCTCGATACGGCCGTCCATGCGGTACTTCTGTTTGTACATGCTATCGTAGTACCATGTACCGACCACGCCCACCGCG
>JAEUTB010000073.1 GCA_016787995.1 Flavobacteriales bacterium
GAAGACGTCGCTGGTGAGCGTGGCGCGGGCGGCGCGTTCCACGAAGGCTTTGAGGCGCGCGGCGGCATCGTCGTAGCTCTCCAGGAAGAAGCTGTAGACGGCGGCGTAGCGCATGGGGAATTGCGCGGGGTTGAGGTCCCAACCCTGGTAGAGGCCTTTCCAGAGCGAGTGGCGCGTGTGGTCGTACGCCTTCTTCCAGTTGCGGTGCACCACGGCCTTGTTCTCCGCGCGCTGCTTCGGTGTGAGCTTGGCGCCACGGTGCGGACCGATGGGCATGACGTTGGTGGCGCCATCGCTGAGCCAGATGCCGGTGGCGCCGAGCGAGACCTTCATCATCATGTGCGCGAAATCGCACACGGCGTGGCCCATGTCCTGGTACTTCGCGGTGATGTTGTTGGCGGCCGTGTAGTCGTAGGTGCCGAAGGCCGTGGCGATCATGCGGCCCTTGCTGGCGAGCACATAGCGGCGCAGTGGGTTGCTGCCGTCCGCGCCGATCACGGCCTGCGTGGTCTCCACCATCATCTCCATCTTCAGCGCGTTCTTCGTGATCTTCGTGTTGGCCTCGATCGCTTCGAAGAGTTGCACAAGCGCGGTGATCTGCTCGGGGATGGTCACCTTCGGCAGCATCACCACGAAGTTGTCGGGCAGCTTGCCGTTGGTGGCCTTGGCGAGCGTGGTCAGGAAGATGTCCAGCGTGCGCGCGCCGCGTTCCTTCAGGTCTTCGGTGAAGGGCTTGATGCGGATGCCGATGAAGGGCGGCAGCGACTTCGCTTTCATGCCCTTCGCCACTTCCAGCGCGGCTTGCACAGCGGTGGCATCCTCCTCTTCCCAGCTGCGGTTGCCGAAACCGTCCTCGAAGTCGATGCGGAAATCCTCCAGCGCCTCGGTGCGCAGTTTGTGGATCACCTTATGGTAGGTGGCGTAGGCGAGCCAGCCGTTCTCCTCTTTGCGTTGCGCCGGTTTCAGCTTGTCGAACCGCTTCACCAGCTTGGCGATGTCGGCGGGCTTTTTCGGCAGTTTCTCATGACCGGGCATCTCCACTGCACGGGCGAACTCGCAGAAATCAGCGGCGTTGTCGAGCAGGGTCTTTAGCGCGGCGTTCGCCATTTTCTGGGCGGTGTCGGCTCGGAAGAGATCGGCGCCGCCGTAGACGGTGTGTACGGGCTGGCGCTCGGGCCGGTCGCCGGGATAGATGGCCTGGAAGGCTTTGTTGGCCTTGCCGAGCGTGTCGAGGATGCGTGACTTGTCCTTGGTGGGAACGCTGAAGTTCATGAACGCGAAGATGCGAGAAGAAATGCGGTTCTTCCGTAGGCTAGGCCCGCGCAATTGTGGACACGGTGGACGTTGTGGACCCCCAGTAGTCCACAAAAGTCCACCGTGTCCACAAGCCGCCAAGGAACTACATTGGTGCTATGCCCGAAAAGCCAAGCGAACCGCTGCTGCCCCCGCACGGCGGCTACCGGAAGCTCAAGAGCTTTCAGGTGACGCAGTTGGCATACGATGTCACTGTGCGCTTCTGTGAGAAGTTCATTGACCGGTTCAGCCGCACGCGCGATCAAATGGTGCAGGCTGCTCGCAGCGGTGTCCAGAACATTGCTGAGGGTAGCGTCGCCAGCGGCACTTCTAAAAAGAGCGAGCTGTTCCTCACCAATGTTGCCCGCGCCAGCCTGGAAGAATTGAAACTGGACTACGAGGACTTTCTGCGCCATCGCTCATTACCACTATGGGAGCGAACCAACCCGCTGCGCCAAGAACTCATTGACCGCAGGTGTGCCACAGCCGATGATGTTGCCCGGTGGTGCAAAGCGGCGAATCTGCGGGACCCGTCGAAGACCTTTCCGGAACTTTCGGCCAATGCAGCGCACGCGCTGATCTCCGCCGCCATCGGCTTGTTGGATCGACAGATCAAAAGTCTATCCGAGACCTTTGAGAAGGAAGGTGGCTTCAGCGAGCGCATGCACCGTGTGCGTTCCGCTGCCCGTTCAAAGGGCTAGCCCTCAGCTCCCGCGATAGGTAGAATAGCCCCACGGGCTCAACAACAGCGGCACATGGTAGTGCCCCTCGTTGCCCAATTCGAAGACCACTTCGATGTACGGGTAGAAGCTCTTGGTCTTGTGCTCGCTAAAATAGGCCGAGACATCGAAGCGCATGCGGTAGATGCCCTCGATCAACGTCACGTCCTTCGGCACGAAGTCCGGGATGCGGCCATCGGCGTTGGTGCTGCCCATGGCGAGGTCGTCCCATTGGTCCAAGCCAGCAGAGCGTTGCAAGGTGACACGGATGCCACGGGCGGGGGTACCGCGGGCGGTGTCGAGGATGTGGGTGGATATGGTGGACATGATCTCAGATTTTCACCGCAAAGACGCAAAGGACGCCAAGGTATTCGCCACGCAATACAAAAAACGTTGCGCATTCGTTGCGTTCGTGGCGTCGTGGCGGTGTGTACTCATGCCAGCAGCTTCTTCAACCGTATCCGCGTGATCTTGTTCTGTTCCTCCGCCGCGACCATCACTTCGGTCTTGGGGTCGTTGGACATGCGGGCTTCCAGCAGGGCGAGCATCTCAGCCGCGCTCTTGCCCGTAGCGCACACGATGAAGATGTGCCCGAACTTGGCCTCGTAGTCGGCGTTGCCCTTGGCCAGGCGCTCCAGCACCGCGCGGTCGGCGCCTTCCACGCCTTTCTGCTCCCCACCGGCCCAGCCTTTGGTGTTCGCGTACTTCTTGGCCAGGCTCTCGACATCGCCGATGCGCGGGTGGCCTTCGAAGGCTTCGAGGTAGTCGTCCACGTCACACTCCTCCCAGACGCGGTCGCTGATCTCCAACATCTCGGCCAAACTCTCGAACGGGCGGTCGATCACCATACGTTCCACCCAGCGTTGGGCGGCGCAGCATTGCGTGAAGGCGGCGGTGGCGTCGGCTTCGGAGAGGCGGTTGAGGGCGTCGAGTGTCATGGGAGAGGATTCTTCACCGCCAAGACGCCAAGGACGCCAAGGTTTCGCCAAGTCATTTCAGAAGCTACGTTGCGCATTCTTTGCGTCCTTGGCGCCTTTGCGGTGGAAACTGAGTTTCAAACGATGATCCCCCACAACCGCATCCGGCTCACCCCACCGTCCGGGAAGATACTCAAGCGGACGTGCGTGACCGGTTCGGCGCAGCGCACTTCCTGTGCGTAGTGGTGCTCATGGTCGGCCTGCAGCTTGGTGCGCTCGATGATGGTGGTCCATTGGGCGTTGGACAGGTCATCGGTGGCGCTGCTGGTGCCTTCCAGAATGAAGGTGTCCGGGTAATTGCCCTTGAAGTGGCAGGTGTCGATCAGCGCTTTCTGGATGATGCCCTTGTGCGCCAGCCGCACGATCACCCAGTCGCGGTTGTTGGGCGTGCGGTTGCGTTTCGTTTCCCAGCCATCACCCATGTTCACGCCGCGGCCGGGCATGATCAGGTTGTTCATGTGGCTGAAGAACATATCGTTGCATTGGATGGCCAGGGCACCGTTCTGTGCAGCGGCCAGGTCCACGACCTCATTGGGCTTTACACGGGACCAGTCGCGCTGCACTTCACCGTATACGCGCAAGCGGGCCACACCGCCATCGGGATAGATGTGCAGGCGGATGTGCGTGGCGAGCGGCAAGGCGGGCAGCGCCTCCACGAAATGCTGGGATCCGGGGTTCAGTGTGGTCCGTGGCAGCACCTCCACCCACTTCTCCCCTTCTCCATTTTCGGCAGACAGCCCGTTCGGCGCGTAACATGCTTCGATGGAACACGCCTGCGGCTGGTTGCCGAGGAAGTGCGCGGTATCCACATCAAAGCCCTTGATCGTGCCCGCAGCGCCGAGCTGTATGATCGCGATGTCGTGCCCTTCCGTGCGTTTGCGGCGGCTTTCCCAGCCATCCATCCACTTGCCGCGGTCGGTGTACTTGTCGGCGATGAAGATCGGTTTGCCGGGCTTGATCAGGTTCTCCTTCTCGGCGAAGAAGTCATCGGTACACCAGAGCACCTTGCCTCCGAAGCGCTCGGCGGCGAGGTCGATGAGTCCCGCAGTACTGCGGGAGGTGAAGGCGGGGGTTGTTGGGTCGTTGGTCATATCACATCTCTCCTTCGCTACTGATTCAATTTCCTTCTACGGCGCTCTTGCATGCTCCTGAGTATGAGCGGAGCAGCTTCGTCGTAGGACTTTCCAGACTTGATGCTATTGCACATCAAACAACTCGTTCGCAAGTTGTCCTTTGCATGTGTTCCTCCAAGGTGCTGGGGGTGAAAGTGATCCAGCGTGGCATTCTCCGCAGTTATCTTATCGCCGCAGTAGTAGCAAGTCCAATCATCACGGTCGAAAACAATCTTCCTCTTCTCGAAATCCGTGAAGTAGTCCTCATCCTTCACCTCTGAAAGTGGTTTGCCAATCTTTTCTGCTATGACCGGAATTTCTCGTGGAAGACGGATGGTGTACAGTGTCCCATCCCGGGCGGTATCGCCTATCAAAACACAACCTAACTTCTCCAATCCGTCAACCTGCTTTGTGATGTGCGCGTAGTTGGTCTTCACACCTCGGGAACCCTTACCAATCTTATCGGCTAGAGTTCGCTTCCCGATTCGCACAGATCGGCTGTCATTCTCAAGAAGGGTCTTGCGAAGGAGAAGTAGGTACATCGCCGACTCATACGGGGTTAACTCAGGGAGTAAGTAGTCCACAAAGTCGACCAGGACTTGCTTCAAGTCATAGTCCGTTAATTCCATTTCTGCAACGCGGATAAGGTTGACTTGACGAAGCTACCGTGATGGAGCACCATCGTTCCTCCTACAATCGTCTGCTCTATCACCCCACTCAATATCAGTCCTGAATACGGCGTGAGCTTATGCCGGTGCTGGATCATTTCCTCCTTCACCACAAAGCTCGCCTCCGGATCCCAAACCACCAGGTCGGCATCGCAGCCGGGAGCGATCCGCCCCTTCTGCTTCAGCCCAAGGAATTGCCCCGGTTGTTCGCACAACAGCCGCGCGACAGCTTCCAAGGAGAAGCCCCGCTCCTTCGCCCCTGTCCAGAACGCAGGCAAAAGGAACTGTAGTCCCGCAATACCACCCCAGGCCTTCATGAAGTCACCGCTTTCTTGCTCCTTGATGTCCGGCGGCGCGGGAGAATGGTCCGTGGCCACGAAATCGAGGGTGCCGCCTGCCTGTCCGGTAGGCAGGTCCTTCAGCGCTTCCCAGAGCAGCTCGTTGTTCGCCCGCTCGCGGATCGGCGGCGCGCACTTGAACTCGGTGGCGCCATCGGGGATCTCCTCCGCGCAGAACACGAGGTAGTGCGGGCAGGTCTCGGCGGTGATGCGCAGTCCACGCCTCTTCGCATCGCGGATCAGCGGCAGGGCTTCAGCGGCAGAAACGTGCACGATATGGACGTGGACATCGAACTCCTCGCTGAGGCGGATCATGAGGGCGATGGCATCGGTCTCCCATTGCGCGGGACGCGAAGCCAAGTATTGCTGATACGAGCGAGGATCAGTCGGCCTCGGCGCTGGCATCGTTTCGAGTTCGCAGTGGACGAGCAACCTCGCGTCGTGCTTCTTCAATATCGGCATTGCCCTGCGCAGGTCCGCTTCGGTCACGTTCGGGAATTCATCGATGCCCGAATGCGTAAGGAAGGCCTTGATTCCGAAGACACCGGCGTTCAGCAAACCATCGAGGTCGTTGATGTTGCTTGGGACCACGCCACCGTAGAAACCAACGTTGACGTGCAGCTTCCCTTTAGCAGCATCCAACTTGAACTTCAACGCCTCCACCGTGGTCGTGACCGGGCTCGCGTTCAGCGGCATCTCGATCAGCGTGGTGATGCCTCCGGCGGCTGCGGCCTTCGTGGCGGTCTCGAAACCCTCCCACTCCGTGCGCCCCGGCTCATTGATGTGTACATGCGCGTCGATCACACCGGGCATGATGACCTTGTCACCAACGCTCTCGAAAGGGATGCCTTCCTGTTCCGTACGGCCATGCAGGACGTCCCGGATCTTGCCATCGGCGATGATGAGCGTGGCTTCGATCACACCGGTGGGGGCGATGACGCGGGTGCTATGGAGTGCGGAAGACACGTTTAGCTGATGTGATGATTAGCTGATGGGAATGCGGATGACGACATTGCAAGGAAGTATACGAAACTCTGTATATCGACCATCATGTTGTTTCGCCCAACAGGCATTCATCAGCTAATCGGCTAATCATCACATCAGCTAATCAACCTTAGCACCTTGCAATATCCACCGTTTCAACACCGTCCGTTCCTCATCCGTCATACCGGTCTTGTTGCCTTGCGGCATCGTCCTGGTACGCACGGCGCGGGTCATGATCTTATCGGCCATGGCAACGATCTGTTCGGGCGTATCGTACATCACACCGTTGGGCGCGGTGGTCCATTGGTCGTCGGTGGGGTTCGCGCTGTGGCATTGCACACAACGGGCCTGGATCACCGCGTTGGCTTCGGCGAAGCTGGTTGGGATCGTGCTGTCCATGGTGTCCTCGAAGGACGGTGAGATGACAAAGCTCATCACGACCAGGGATATCACGCTTCCGGCGAGCCACATCGGCTTGTTCTCACCACGATCCAGCAGGTTCCAGTAGTGTTTGATGCCCGCACTGGCCACGATCATCACCATCAGGATGATCCAATTCCCGCTGTGACCGAAGGTGCTGGGGAAGTGGTTGCTGATCATGATGAACACCACCGGCAGCGTAAAGTAGTTGTTGTGCAAGGAGCGCTGACCGGCCTTCTTGCCGAGCGATGCATCCAGCGGTTGGCCCGTCTTCGCGGCCCGTACCAGCGCTTTCTGACTGGGGATGATGGTGAAGAACACGTTGCCCACCATGATCGTCCCGATGACGGCACCGACGTGGATGAACGCCGCGCGACCGCTGAGCAGATGCGTGAGCGCATAGCAGATCACCGCCATGATCACCATGCCCACCAGCGCGAAGCGACCTTGGTTCAGGATCAGTTTCGAGCGACACATGACGTCGTAGATCACGTAGCCGAGCACGAGCGAACCCACACCGATGGCGATCGCTGCCGGAACGGAGATGTCCGCCACCGTGGGATCGATCATGAACGCCTTGGCATCGGCGTAGTACACGAGGAAGAGCAGCGCGAAGCCGCTGAGCCAGGTGAAGTAGGCCTCGTACTTGAACCAGTGCAGGTTCGCGGGGATCACCTTCGGCGCCACCTTGTACTTCTCCACGTAGTAGAAACCGCCACCGTGAATGGCCCAAAGGTTTCCCGCGAGTTCGTCGCGCAAGCCGTGCGTGCGATTCAGGTTATTCTCCAAGAAGATGAAGTAGAACGACGCCCCGATCCACATGATGCCCGCGATCACGTGCGTCCAACGCACGGAGAGGTTGAGCCATTCCATCACGTAGCCGTACATCGGTGTACCTTCCACCGCCGCATAGGCGAGGAAGCCGAAGACAACGGTCAGGAAGAAGAACTTGCAGGCCTGGCGTGTAGCGATGGCCGTGGAACGCGCCTGCTCCAGATCGAACCGTACACCGGCGGAAAGGTCCTCACGCTTGAGTTCGCTACCCAGCGAAAGGGCCAAGCGGCGGAACCAGCTGAACAGACCCAGCAGCAGCGCCAAAAGCACAACGGCCGGCCACAGCATGGGGCTTTGCAGCAACTTGGCCAGGAACGGTACTTCGGCGGACATTCGTACGAAGATGGGTCTTTCCGTTCCTTCGTGGTGCGGAGCTGTGCCTACACACTTTGAACAAGACCACCGTGAACAACCAACGCGACTTCTGGCTGGAGGTGCAAAAGCGGGTACAGGGTTATGATCCCATGGCTTTGCTCTGCGTGGTGGAAAGCATCGGCAGCAGCCCGGGCCGCGCGGGATTCAAGATGTGTTTGCCCATTGGCAGCGAACTCGTTGGCACCATCGGCGGGGGCATCATGGAGAAGAAACTGATCGACCTTACCGCCGAGCTGATGGACCGCGAAGGCAGTTTCCCTTTCCTGAAACGACAAGTACATCAAACCGACATCGGCAAGGACCGATCGGGCATGATCTGCTCGGGTGAACAGAGCGTAGCAGGTTATTTCCTATACGGCCAAGAGGCCATCGAGCTAGTAGGCAACATACTCGCCGCTTTCGATGACCGTGTTCAGCCACGCGAACTGGAGTTCAGCGCCACGGGTATCCGTATCGTTCCTACAGGTGAACGTAGAACCCTTGCTCCCGATGAATGGTGTTATTACGAGGTACTACGCGATCAACCCCGCATCGCCATTGTCGGCGCAGGCCATGTTTCCCTCGCACTATCCCAGCAGATGGACCTGCTCGGCTTCCACGTGACCGTTTACGACGATCGGAATGGACTTCACACCTGGCACGCCAACACCTTCGCGCAGCAGAAGCACGTGGTGGACTACGCGTGCATGATCGAGCATCTACCGGACGACCCTGAGCTCTACGTGGTCATCGCCTCCGTTGGCTACCGTACGGACGATCTGATCCTCCGTCAACTGATCCACAATCGGTACAGATACCTGGGCCTGCTGGGCAGTGCAGAGAAAGTGCGCGTGTTGTTCGAGGCGATGCGGAAGGATGGTTTCCCGGAGCAGGTTTTGCAGCGTGTACACGCCCCTATCGGGCTACCGATCCACAGCCGCACACCGGAGGAGATCGCGGTGAGTATCGCGGCGGAGATCGTGCGGGTGAAGAACAAGTGATCCATTCCCGCCAAAAAAGAAACCCGGCACATGGCCGGGCTCTTCGTTCGTGGTTGTCGCTTGATCACACGTCCAACTTCGCGTAGATCGCGTTCTTTTCGATGAACTCGCGGCGTGGCGGTACTTCATCGCCCATCAGCATGCTGAACACGCGATCGGCCTCGGCACCGTTCTCGATGGTCACTTGACGCAGTGTGCGGCGGCTGGGGTCCATGGTGGTCTCCCAGAGCTGCTCGGCGTTCATTTCACCAAGACCCTTGTAACGCTGCACGTTCACGCTGGCGTCCTTGTTGGCGCCTTTCATGCGTTCGATGGTGGCATCGCGCTCGGCTTCGTTCCAGCAGTACACCTGCTCCTTGCCTTTCTTCACCATGTACAGCGGCGGTGTGGCGATGTAGAGGTAACCCTGCTCGATCAGCGGCTGCATGTAGCGGAAGAAGAAGGTCATGATCAGCGTTTGGATGTGACTTCCATCCACGTCCGCATCGCACATGATCACGATCTTGTGATAGCGCAAT
>JAEUTB010000127.1 GCA_016787995.1 Flavobacteriales bacterium
CTCCTTGCGGGCCTCTTCGCGTTCGTTCATCCACTCTTCCGCATCATCGGCCTTGGCCACTTCGTTGCGGTTCTCTTGCATTTGGTCGTTCACACGCTCCGTTTCTTTGCCAGCCTCGGTGCCACAGGCCACCAGCAAACCACCGCTGAGCAGTAGGGTCGCCAGGAAATAGGGTTTGGTACGCATGCCCGATGTGCGGCAAATGCCAGACCCGAAACGCTATTGTCAGGGAAAGCCCGTCGTTGCTGGACTTTCCGCTACGCCATGGATGAACGCGGGTCCCATGCGCACCCCAGTTGTGGGTGGGATCTCCCCAAAAGGCCACAACTGAAGTGTGAACGGGGAGCACAGTTTTGGTGGTCATCGACTCCAAAAACGAGGCATCCACCCCATCGGCGTCACGTTGGAGTGGATGCGTTGGGTGCAGGACCCTGCCTACTTCCCTACTTCTTCTCGGTTCCCTTGAATAGGCGATCTATGAAACCTTCCTGCGGAGCTTCTGGAGCCTCCACCGAAGAGAGGTCGATCTGTCGGTCCACGGCGGGTTGCAGCGCCTGTATGAAGGCGTTGCGCACCAGATCCACCACGGCGTAGAGTACGTTGGTCCGCGGTCCATCCATCCGCCCTTGGAAACGCACTTTGGTGGCCACCTGTTCTGCTTTCGGGTTCTTGAACACACCACCCACGCCACCTACCACGGCTTCCCAGAGTTTGCGCAAGGTGTTGTCCTTGCGATCCTCGCGACCCACCACATCAAGGTCCTTGATGATGGGTTTCACATAGCCTGCGAAGCCTCCATCCTTCGCGGCCATTTCGGTGTAGAGCCCCATGTTGCCCTGGTTCACATCGAACTTACCATACGCCTGCATGAAGCTGTTGAGCGCCTTCAACTCAAGCCCTTTCAGCTCGGCGTTCAGGTCGAAGGTGGGCGCTTCGGCCAGCGGGTTCAACTTCATGCGCAGAGCCATGGTGCCCCCGTACACGTTGGCGTCCAAGCGCACGGTGGAGGGCAGGACCTCGCCTTCATCGTACTTGTTGCGCAGGTTAAGGGCGAGTAGTTCGATACGATCCATCTGGATATCCACCACCGGGTTGGAGGTGGGGTCGCGGAAACCGAGGATACCCTCATGGATCTCCACCCGGTTCACGCGGATGGGTAGCAGGTCGTTGAGCAGGTCGCTGAAGGTGGTGGTATCCTGTTGCACTGCGGCAGGTTCCACGGCATCCTTGGTGAAGACGAGGGACGGATGCTCCACCACCAGTTCGCCCACCACGGCACCATGCAGCAGGGCCTTCCACTCCACGGATAGATCGATCGCATCGGCCGCCACGAAAGGTGTACGCTCCTGCGTCACGGAATCCACCTGATCGATCACGAGCGCTTCGATCCGATAGGCCCCGCGGATCAGCGCGAGGTCCAGGTCATCGATATGGCCGTGATAGCCGGGCAGCTCCGCGAGGCGATCGTTCACCAAGCGGAGTAGCACATAGGGCAGGATGATGCGGATCGCAAGCAGCACACCCACGATGATGAGAAGGAGGCGAAGTCGGCGTTCGCGCCTAGGATGAGCGGTGGATTCCGAGGCCATGCTACTTGGTGAAGGCGGTCAGCATCCAATGGTGTTTCTCCAATTGCTCGATGAAGCCTTTCACCATGCGTTCGGTACCGGAGTCGCTCAACTCCAGCGTCAACTCCACGGTTTCGCACATGAGGTCCACCAGGACCACGTAATCGGCGAGCAGGTTCTTCATCATCTTATCCGAGTCGGGCACGGTGGCATCCTCCTTCAAGGTGCTGGCTTCGATGTACTCCGCGTAGGTGCTGAGCGGACGCGCATGGAAGACGCGCACGCGTTCGGCGATGAGGTCGATGTTGGCTTGCGCTTCGTTGTACTGCAACTCCAGCTTCTCGTGGATGTCGAAGAAATCGCCACCGGTCACGTTCCAATGGTAGTTGCGCAGCTTCTGGTAGTGGACTTGATAGTTCGCGAGCAGGACATTGAGGGAATCCACCAGCTGCTTGCGTTCCGCGGCTGTCCAATGGAGTGAGTGGCGTTTTGGGGCGGGTTTGGACTTCGAGGTGGTCATGGAGATGGTTTTCCATCTCACTGAACAGTTAGTGTGCCGAAGGATCACCGCGCGTCGGTCCACTACTTCTCTTCCCCAAACACGTTTCGGCCCAATTCCCTTCTCATAGTAAGCGGTCAGCATCACCTACAGGAGTCGAACCATGCATGAGGAGGGATACACTGCACGGAGAGAAGCTGCTACAAGAAGCTACCGGGAACGGCGGTTCGCACAGCTTTTAGGGTTATAGAGCGCAGCTTCCCAATCGGATCAGGGTACACATTGCCCTATCACTCCACGTCATCATCCCGGCCCTCCTTATCCATGCGCCAGAAGCGGTAGGCGACGTAACAGATCACAACGAAGAAGAGGACGACCAGGGAGATATGTAGCAGCATGCAGGGCGCTGCCTTCTCAGAGCGGGGAATAGATTCCACACCAGCAGCGAGGGCGAAGCAACTGCAATGGCGAGCGGCGAGCGGCCGAAACCGGACCAACACGCGCAAAAACTCCACCGGTACGATGTGGTGTTCGACGGATGGGCCTACCCAGAGGACAGGATCATGGCGAGCGGGTTGGCACGACGCTGGAAGATCAGGAAGTAAATACCACTACCATGGCCACCCGATCATTCGTGCGTATGCTGGAGATGAAGTTGGACGAGGTCTTCTTCGTGTTCTGGCACCTGCCCAAGCAGCTGACCAGTGCCGCCAAGCGCTTGGGGTTGCAGAGCTTACGGGACGATGTGCTGGCCCGCGCCGCCACCATCCGGGCACGCGCCTCGAAACTGTTGACGACCCTGGGCACTTGGGGCGGCCGCAAACCGGCGCCATGTGACTGTGCGGATCTGGATTCCGAATTGAACGAGTTGCGCCACGCGGCCAAGTCGCCAGGACCTGAATGGTGGCTCTATGCCTCGGCGCTGCGGATAACGCGCAAGCTCAACGGCATGGTGCGCGAGCGTTTGCTGGAGGCACGCCGGTTGGCCCACTTGCTGGGGGAGCGGGTGCTGGCCGCGGACATCAAACAGTTACTGGACGAGGACAATGAAACGGCCGCACACCCGAGCCTGGTCAACGGAACGCCGGAACAGCGGGATGGAACTTAGTATGGTGCGTGTTACACGGTCTATTCCAACATCCTCGACCCATTAACGGGCCTGCAAGGGGACATCGGCGCAGCCCGAGCATAGCGATCACCTCGCTTCACAAGTCATCGCCCAGCGCGCTCTTAGGGTGATCTTCGCGCCATGGACCTCACCACGGTGCTTGTCCCACTGGTGGCCCTGGCGGCCTCGTTGCTCACCTTCATCAGCGGCTTCGGGCTGGGCACCTTGTTGTTGCCGGTGTTCGCGCTGCTCTTTCCTGTGGAGGTGGCCATCGTGCTCACGGCCGTCGTGCATCTGCTCAACAACCTCTTCAAGCTAGGGTTGCTGTGGCAGCGGATCCACTGGCCCACGGTGTGGCGCTTCGGGGTGCCAGGCATTGTGGGTGCCATCGTGGGCGCACGCTTGATGGTGTCGCTGGGCGAACGTGCACCGCTGTACGCCGGCCTGTGGCACCCGGTGGATCCATTGGACCTGGCGATCGCTGCGTTGATGTTGGTCTTCGGCATGATGGAACTTTCAAAGACCTTGAACAGCTTGGCGCTGCCACCGCAATGGATGGTGCCGGGTGGCTTGCTCAGTGGATTCTTCGGCGGACTTAGCGGCCATCAAGGAGCCTTGCGCAGCCTTTTCCTGTTGCGCAGCGGGTTGGACAAGGATGCCTTCATCGCCACCGGGGTGGCCATCGCCTGTTTGGTCGATCTCACCCGTATACCCTCCTACGCCAATGCTACCACCGTCGGCACCGCAGTGGAACAATGGCCCTTGTTGGTGGCCACGACTCTAGCGGCTTTCGCAGGGGCCTGGTGGGGCCGTAAGCTGATCCCAAAAGTGACCCTGCGCAGTGTGCAACTCACGGTGGGGGTGCTGATCGTATCCATCGCGCTCTTGCTCGCAGCAGGGGTCATTTGATCGTTCGAAGAGAAGCGATGTGCTGCCGCGCAATGCGTTCATGAGGTAGAGGGGAAAAAGAGTCTGGCCGCCACGTACGAAAGCCCTGCCTGGTGCAGGGCTTTCGTACTCGTTGCTGCTCGGATCAGGACTTTCACTCATCCTCTTCGCGACGGTAGCTTTACACGTGGTCGTTCCGAGGCGCTTAAGCTTCCTCGTCCGCTTCGATGTTGACCACGGCCTCCGCGATCCCGGTCAGCTTTTCATCAGCCGACTTCTCCTCTTCCAAGGTCTCTTCGATCAACCCGACGGCTTCTTCCAGTTGAAGCTGTTCGGCC
>JAEUTB010000142.1 GCA_016787995.1 Flavobacteriales bacterium
TCACCCGCCGCCATGAGCTTCCACGGCCTGGGCGTCACCGAGCACTACCAGGGCACCTTCACCGTGATGCAGATCGCCGACCTGGCGATGATGACCGGCAACATCGGTCGCCGCGGCGTGGGCGTGAACCCGCTGCGCGGCCAGAACAACGTGCAGGGCGCGGCCGACATGGGCTGCCAACCGCACCAGGGCGCCGGCTACTTCGCGGTGGACGAGCCTGCGAACATCCAGATGTACGAGCAGTTCTACGGCGTGGAGCTGCCCCACCACGCGGGCAAGAAGATCCCGCAGATGTACGACGCCATGCTGGCAGGCACCCTCAAGGCCTTCTGGGTGGCGGGCGAGGACATGGCGCAGACGGATCCCAACACCCTGCACGTACACAAGGCCCTGAGCCAGCTCGAGCTCTTCGTGGTGCAGGAGCTCTTCATGACCGAGACCGCCAAGCTCGCCCACGTAGTGCTGCCCGCCAGCAGCTTCCTGGAGAAGAGCGGCACCTTCACCAACGGCGAGCGCCGCATCCAGCGCGTGAACGCCGCCGTAGAACCCATCGAAGGCACCAAGCCCGACGGCCAGATCACCTGCGACATCATGGAGCGCTACGCCGAGCGGACCGGCAGACGGAGCGGCAACGCCAGCAAGGAATACCACCCGCGCTGGGTGTTGGAGGAGATCAGCCGCATCGTGCCCTTCTTCGCCGGGGTGAAGTGGGACGAGCTCGGCGAGAACGGCAAGCAATGGCCCGTGAAGCCCGACGGCACCGACACCCAGATCCTGCACACCGACACCTTCAAGCGCGGCTTGGGGAAGTTCATCTTCAACCAGTGGGAGAAGAGCCCCGAGGTGCGCACCAACGAGAAGGACTACCCATACATCATCACCACCAACCGCGAGCTGGAGCACTACAACTGCGGCGCCATGACGCGGCGCACCGGCAACGGCGAGATCCTCACCGAGGACGTGCTGCTGATCAACCCCGCCGATGCGGCGAAGAACGGCATCGCCGAGAGCGACATGGTGTGCGTGGAGAGTCCGCGCGGCAAGGTGGACATCAAGGCCCGCATCACCGACGAGGTGAAGCCCGGCATCCTCAGCAGCACCTTCCACTTCCCGGAGATCATGCTGAACATCATCACTTCAAGTGTGAGTGACAGCCTGGCGATGTGCCCGGAGTACAAGGTGGTGACGTGCAGGATCCGGAAGGCGAAAAAGGCACACTTGCGGAAGGCGGGGGAGGTTGTAGAGAAAATCTGACCCCGGGCATGAAGAAGCGGATCGAGAAGTGCATCAAGGGGGGGGATTATGTGAAAGTCCACCTCACTGAGCCGAAGGGCGACTACATCAAACATGTTGATGGTGTCATCTTGGCCCAATCCTCTGACTTGATGCTGATGAGCGATTCGTTCGACTTCCATTACGACGGACTGACCATTATCCGTAAGAGGGACATCAGCGAGATCCAACTAGCCGATAACGAGCGATTCATGAAGATGATCCTCCGGGCAGAAGGCTACATGACCGAGGTGAAGAAGCGCTACAAGCAATTGGGGGTGAACATCGACTCACTCGAACATGCCCTTACGCAGCTTCAACGGATGAAACTTCCAGTGATCGTTGAATGCAAATACGGTAAGCTCGACCTATTCCAGATCGGGCCTGTTGTGAAAGTGACGCCGAAACGTGTGAGCATTCGTCACTTCAATGCAAGGGGTGAGTACGAGGCGAAGCCGGTCATCACGAAGTTGAAGGATATCACAACCGTGCAGATCGATTCGCCCTACGCGAACACGTTCTTCAGGTATGTCAAGACGGTTGATTGACCATTGCCCAAGCCCGGCATCCTCAACAGCGCTCCGTAGCCGAAGCGCCTTCGTGAAGCCGAAACCTTCTACTTCCCGGAGATCATGCTGAAAGCCCCCGCAACTGTCGTAGTGCTACTGGCACTACCGGTCGCGCTCATGGGCCAATCGGATAGGCTCGCCTTCATCAGGGAAGAGGTAGCCCAAATCGACAAGGACCGCACCTTAAATGCGGACTCCCTGGACCTCGGAGTCGCGACCGGTGTCTGGCTGGACGGCGGTGGCACCATCACGTACCACTACCGCGGCGATCGGCTCGTGAAGATCGAGGAGCAGTACTTCCCGTCCTACGGCATGACCCTGACGCAGTACTACTTCCACAACGATACGCTCATGCTGATCCGTGACCGGGAGGACGACCACCCGTTGACGCCGGACAGCTCCGGGGTCGATCCGACCCGGCTTGAAAAGCGGTTCGAGGCCAGCTACTACGTGTGGACCCTTGAGCAGGACCTCGCTCGCGAACAGCACGGGACCCGGGTGCTGAGCGAAGGGCCCTGTGGCACCAAGGAATGGGCGCCGACCGTTCAGCGGTTGATCGGCTTGGCGCCCAGGCGGAGGTAAGTGACTTCCCGTGAGTGTAGAGCATCAGCGGCATCCTCGCTGCTGATGGTGGCAACGCCCTTCCTGCTCCGGGCGGCCGCTACGCCCGATCACGCGGAAAACACCTTCGCTTACCAATTCAGTCCGCAACGATATGCCAGTTCCAAGATCCCAAAGAGTCACGAAACAGCAAGTGAAGACCCTGCTCTTCTTTCAAGAAAAGGAACGAGAAGGGCAGCCTTTCTCCGCGGAGGAGTTCGCCGAGGCATCCGGTTATCCCTTGGGTCCATCCTTGCGGGCCAAACTGAACCGACAGGAGTTCGGTGAGTTCCTCACCGACCTGGGCGATGGTACCTACTCCGTCCTGGGAACCCTAGGTATGGCGCCGAAGGAGTATGCATGGAAAGTGAGTTCTGAATACCGGCGCACCCACGCCGCAGCCAACGAGCAGCTCAACGCCCAGGGTCTTTCGGGTCGCCTTGTGGTTAAAAGCCTTCATGCTGCCCTCTCCGCGATCGAGGTGTATAACAAGCCGGACTTCAAGTACCGCGAGGAAGCGTTCTCCATCCTAATGGTGAACGCTTGGGAGCTGCTCCTAAAAGCCAAGGTGGTCAGGGACAACGGCGAGGACGATACCAGCATCCATCAGAAGACGAAGGAGGGAGCACCAATTCCCTCTCGCTCCGGCAACCCCAAGACCATCACTATCGGCGAGGCCATGGACCGTGTGGATCTGGACCAAGTGCTGGCGGATAACCTGTTCGCCCTTATTGAGATCCGCGACAACGCCATCCACCTGCTGAACGATGGCCACCTGCTGAACGTGAAGATGCTTGAGGTGGGCACGGCCAGTCTCCGCAGCTACCTGACCATTTCCCAAGAGTGGTTCAGCCTCGACCTCTCGCGCTACAACTTCTACCTCATGCCAATGAGCTTCTTCCATCCTCATGAGCTGACCAGCTACTCGATCAACCAAGCTCCGGCGCAACACCAAGGTCTGTTGCGATACATCGCTTCATTGGAAGAGAAGCACGCGGCCGATGGGGATCAGCCGCATAGTATCACCCTCCAGCTGAAAACCGAGTTCGTGAAGTCGAAGATGCGCATCGACCCCAATGATCCGGGAGCAATATCCGTTAAGGTCGACGAGGAGAAGGTCTTCCAACAGAAGTATCCTTGGAGCTACAAGGATCATCTGCTTCCCGCACTCGCAAAGCGCTACTCGGACTTCAAGGTGGATAAGAAGTTCCTGCGCCTGAAGAAGGAGATAGAAGCCGACGTCAAGTATTCCAAAGAGCGCCCCTTGGATTGGAACAAACCGAAGCCGACCAAGCGCTTCTACAATCCGAACATCATGGTTGAGTTCTTCGACAAGCACTACATGAAGAAGTGAGGATTTGACCCCCACTCGCCCGCGTTTGCAACGCGGGCGATGATCCCGGCGCGCTTGCAGTGCGCACCGCTTCCGGCTTACATGGGTCATGGTCGTTGCAAACGACCTTCTTCCACGCCCGCGTTGCAAACGCGGTCGAGCTCTGGGGCGTGCCCCTCGCATAGCCCCGGGTCCGGCTTTCCGCTACAAGTCTGACTGCTGGACAGGCAGGTCCGCACTCCCCGGCTACCGCGAGTCTGTGCCTCGTGGCCCTCACAACCCCCTACCCCAACACCTTCAACACCACTGCGATCGTCTGTTGCGCTCGTTCGACGCGCTCCAATCCGTCCGTGTAGTCGATAGTGTGTACCGGTGCGCCATCCACCAGCACAGTGTAGCGCATGTAGTCATCGCGCCAATCGTTCTGCTTGATCTCCACCTGATGACCTGCCGCTTCCAGGATGACGCGATCGGGATAACGGTCATGATGAGAGGGTGGTAGCAACTTCTTGTGCGCGAGGAACCAGAACCCGACGGGGTTAGTCTAACTCCAACCATCCGTGGGTGCGGCATCCCATGCCTTCTCGTTAACTCAGTGCTTCACGACCAGGCGATCGACGAACATGTTACCGTCATTACCACGCAGGGCCAGCTGGTAGATCCCGTCTGCCAGGTCGGCCACAGATAGCGTATGCTGCGGATCGATGGGTCGTTGCAGGACCGTTCGCCCCGAGGCATCACTGATGGTGGCCTGCCATGAGCCGGTCGTGGGCAGCTGCAGCTGCACCCTATCAGCGGCCGGGTTGGGCCAGATCCGCGGCGATGCGTTCACCTGTTCGGCCATGCCTACCGTTGCCGGGGAAATGCACTGCACCTGCAATGCACCGAAAGGACCGTTCTGGCCGAAGAGGATGTTCTGTTCCGTGCCGCAGTGCGGATCTACGTAGTGCGATGTGGTGGCGAAGGCGAGCGCGAGGAAGCAATAAGTGCTATCAGGGTGCCAGGGTTCGCCGGTGATGAAGCTGGTGGTGGCGGACATCGTCATCAGTGGGCCATTGTTGGGCAGGATCCATTGATCCGCGTAACAGCTGTCGGCACCGAGGATGAGGTTGATGTGGGGCATAACGATGGTGTCGGCGATATCCGTGTAGCACAATGCCGGTGCGCGGTGGTAGTCGTGGATGATGGTCAGAAGGCTGTCGTCCGTATCCGCCTGCGAAAACTCGAACACGATGTAGCCTTGGAAGCGCCAGAATGGATCAGGGGTCGCGTCCACCGGGGTGAAGGCTTCGGCATACATGCCGTTCTCGTTGTTCGAACCGGGTGGGTTCGAAAGCGCGAAGTGCATGGCGCTGCCGTCGTAAGCGATCATCATCAAAGGTGCGTCAGGTCCCACGGGTGATTGCGCTGCGCACCACATGGAGACCATGAACAGTAGAGGGGTAGCAGCTCGTAGCATAAACATGGTCTTTATACCATCAAAGATGTGCCTTTGCCCGCTGAACCATCCTCCTCTCGTTGGCTGTGCCGTGCCGTTCCTCGTGTTGGGCTGATGCATCCGTAAAGGGGCCCGGAGCAGCGAGCGCCACCCCTCATAGGGGCTGCCGCGAGACCGTTACACCTAGCCTTCGCTTGTCCAACAACTTCCACACCGCTGTGCTCGTCCGTTGGGCGCGTTCATGGTGCTAGGATCCCGAGGTGTAGTCGATGGTTGATCTGGTGTACCATAGGATCATAAGGTGTAGGGCATTGTCTTCGCGCCAGTCGCGCGTCGATCACCATGATCAATATACCGGAGAAGAAGCAAACCTTAGACTTCTGCTTCACCCCTTCAACGCCGCCGCTATACCATCACGATATGACGTTGCGTTCAATTGGAAAGCCCGTTCCACCTTGCTACTGTCGAAGCGGTAGTCGTGCTCGAACTGGTACATCATTTCCATGTTCTCGCGGAGCACGGGCACGAAGAGGCCCATGATGCCGAGCAACCAACGCGGCGCTACTTGGATGCCATAGGGCTTGCCGGCGAGTTCGCAGGCCAGGCGCACGTAAGCTTCGCCGCTCATGGTCTCCTTGCTCGTGAGCGCATGCCAGACTTGGCCATAGGCGCTGGCGGTGTTGCCGAGCAGTGCTACCGTGCGACCAGCATCAGGCGTGTAAGTGAAGTTGTGCGTGGCCTTCGCGTTGCCGACCCATTGTGGGGTCTTGCCGGCCTTCAAGCGCTCGGTGACGGTGGAGTGCGTGAGGCTGAGCGTAGCTCCCGGTCCGTAGAAGTCGGCCGCGCGTACGATCATCGCTTGGAGTTCACCGCGCTTCACCTCGTCCATCAAGGTGGTGGCGATGCGTGCGCGCACTTCGCCCTTCTTGCTGCACGGTGCATAGGGGGTGTCCTCGGTCATGGGGCCATCCACTTTCCCATAGGCGTAAACGTTGTCGAAGAAGACGAGCTTGATGCCGTGGCGCTTGCACGCATCGATGGTATGGCGCATCACCTTGGGCCATTGCTCCTGCCAAACCTTGGTATCGTACTTCAACCCCGCCACGAGGTAGGCCACCTCGCAGCCTTGTACAGCCTGGGCCACAGCTTGCGCATCCAGCAGGTCGGCGGAAAAGGTCTCATCGCTCGCATTGACCTTGCGCGGGGTGCGACCGACCTGACGGATGGTGTTGGTGTACTGCGGGAGCAGCCGGGAAAGTTCGCGGCCGATGGTCCCGTTGGCGCCGAGGATGCACTGCATGGGGAGGTGAAAAGGTGTACGAAGCTAGATGCACTCTTTCACGCACGGATCAAGCCATCAAGGAAAGTTCGAACCGCACCACGTCGTCCCTTAACGATCCTTGTGCTTCGGTCGCGGTCGTGAACTGCTGAGGACGTCTACCTTGTCAAAAGATCCTTCCCATATGCAGTACTCGAACATCAACTCTTCAACATGGCTCCTTGGCGCACCATTCTTGATGTTCGCATGTCAAGCGCAAGTGACCACGAATCCTCCTCAGGCTAGAGATCACAGCTCTGCCACTCATGTCACCGCGATGGACACCACTCCACTTAGTGCCTACATCGTATCCGCCTTCGAGGACAGCAAAGGTAGTTTCTGGTTCGGCACGGTGGGCGATGGTGTGATCCGCTACACCCCAAAACCATCGGTCGTTCCTGGTGAACGGCTAACGTACTTCACCACTGCTGACGGACTCGCTGATATGGTCTCTTGCAGCATCGCGGAAGATGAGCAGGGCCATATCTGGATCGGATCGCACGACGGGGCCACTCGTTACGATGGCGCTACGTTCACGGCCTTCAAGAAGGAACAAGGCTTGCACGGGCCAGGATGTGTGCTGCTCGTTGACCGTAAGGGCACGCTCTGGGCAGGCACCAACGATGGCGCCTTCCGCTTTGATGGCACGCGCTTCCAGCCCTTCGACATCCCGGCACCGGCGATCAAGGACCCGTCGCACAAGTGGGTGAAGGGCAAGGTGTGGGAGATCATCGAGGACCGCCAGGGGAACATCTGGATCGGGCGTGATGGATATGGCGCGACCAAGTTCGATGGCCGTTCCTTCTCGCACTTCACCAAGGAGGACGGTCTTTGCAGCAACAATGTGGCGAGCATCACCGAAGATGTGGAGGGCAACCTCTGGTTCGGGTGCATCACTTCGGACTTCCCACCCGTGCAAGAAGGTGGTGTTGCGCGGTACGATGGCAAGACCTTCACGCAATTCGCCGATGTGAAGGGACTTACCGCGCATGACGTGTATACCGTACACGCGATGCGTACAGGTCATGTTTGGATCGCTGCGGTGGGGGTAGGCGCGTATCGCTACACGCCTCCTTCATTGCTTCGTACGGACCGTCAACCGTTCGAGCTCTTCGATGAGACCGATCGGCCTGACCTGATCCAGAACTTCGGGGTGCAGAGCATCCTCGAAGACCGCAAGGGCACCCTCTGCTTCGGCTTCAGTGGTGGGCTCTTCGGCTTCAACGGCACACGCTTCGAGCACATCTCGCGCGACGGGATCCAACAGATGCGTTGACCCTGTTCGCTCACTCGAACGCGATCTCCTTCCTTACGCTGCCGTCAGTTCCGATCGAACGCGCGCCGATGAAGTCGACCGTATCGCCGAAATGCCCGCGCGCCGCCAACCGCCCTTGTAGCAGCATGCCACCGGGATGCACCGTGCGCAGCATCTTCGAACCGTCCTCCAGGATCATCAAGTGCATGCCTTCGCCATCCCGGTCGTCCAGGCCGAGTCCGTTGCGGTAGGTGCTGTCCTCGGTGAGTCGCAAAGCGCCCAATCCACCCAACTCTATGCCTTCGTGATCGTTCCAGAACACGCCCGTGGGTGAGCCGATACGTACCCCAGTGTTGGGGTCCGGAAGATGTTCACCGATAAGGACACGATCATAACCCTCGGCATTCAGCACCAGCATGCCCACACCATCATGCCGGTAACCCTTGTACCACTCCATGTAGGGGTCTCCGCCGAAACGTTCGGCCCACCGTGCACGAACGGTAGCGGTATCCGTGCGCACCCGGTGGGCTGATCCCGGGAAGGGAGCGCCTATCAAGATACGGTCCCGACCGAGGCTATCCTCCACGATGATCCCCTTCGCACGGAGCAGCCCGAACCGAGCAGCGTCCTTCGGCTGTAAGACGTACCACCAAAGGAAGAAGGTGGAAACCAAGCTCAAGAAGGTCGTCCACTTCCACCAACGCAATTGGCTTCGTAGTCGGAGATGTTCATCAGATGTGTCCATGACCACAGGACGGAGGAGTCGCCGCTTTGTTACAAGCACCGACCACCCCGCCGTGATCAGGCCAGCTTCTTCACGATCCACGCCGCGCCGAATGCCTCAGCAAGGCTCCACGGAATAGCGTAGGGCAGGATGCTGAAGGGCAGCACGGCCATGTTGCCGATCACCAGCCACATGAGCACGAAGCCCACACCCCAAGCCAGGGCGCCGGTCTCCAGCAGGCCGGAACGACGGGCAAGGAAGAAAATGGCCGTTGCGAAGCACAGGGACCAGATACCCCAAACGGCTCCATTGATGGGTTCGCCGGGAAAAACCAGACCCATGCTGGCATAGTGCTCGGTCCAGTGATCGATGAGCACAAGCTGGTTGCGCACGAATTCGTTGAGCAAGATCCACACGGTGGCAGCGAGGATGGGAAGCAGCACGCGCATCATGATCCGCCGAAAATAGAGCAACAGATGGCGTGTGGCCTCCTATCCAGCCAGCTGGACGGTTCAGCCGGGCCATGTTAAGCCAATATGAAGTTTTTTCCTTTGGTGAGCTTAAGCACATCGATCTCGTCCGGATCGGCCGAACTTCACCACATCAAACGCGACTGCCATGGGTTCACCAGTACAAGCTCCCGACCAGTACAAGGAAGGTGGTCTGCGCACGGCGCTGCATTTGGGCAGTAGTGGTGCGTTGGAAGTGATGCGTGTGACCAAGGCGATCCCAACCGCCAACGGTGACTTGCTTTTCCTCGGCACACCGGCACGGGTCGGCAGCATCGCTCGCAGCCTGCAGGTCTCCTTCACTGGTGATGGTATCATCCCCGCTCCTTCGATCGACACGAACACAGGGCGCATCCGGATCTATTACCCCCACAAGGACCATCCGGAAGTACAGGCCTTGCTGAACAGTAAGCGCAACCGCTTCTGCTATTTCTGGCGTTCCGCGAAAGGCGACCACACGCACGCGTGGTTGCTGAGCTCCAAGTAAGACCGAACCGATCCCGTGCCCAACGCCCCTGACCAAGGCGCGATGGTGATAGGGAGGTACCTCAGCGCGATCCACTCGCCCTTCCTTTCCGTAGCAGCGCCTGGATGAACTCGGTCTTCCCCGCTGTGTAGGCCGCGCGATCCTTCGAGAATTTCTTGGAGAGGTCGTTCTTCAGCACCTCATAGGCAGCGGCCTCCTCCGGGAATTTGCGCAACAGGTCCCGGAAGATGATCCGCTCGGCGCTCACATGGTCCGGGGCCACGATGTGGATGTGCTCCGTGCGTTCACCCTTGTCGTCACGCTTGATGAACCAGGCATAGAATGGCGTGCTCTCCCCGATGCTGGGTCGCCAGATGAACTCGTAGCCCTCCTCTTCCATCATGGGGACCACACGTTCCCGTACTTCGTCGAGGTCGTTCACCTCAACCTGTACATCGATGATGGGTTTCGCACTGAGGCCGGGCACTGCCGTGCTGCCGATGTGCGCGATGCGTTGCACCAGGTTCTTCGGCAATAGCCGTTTCAACCGCAGCTCCAGCTCGGCATAGCGCACGGGCCATTCGGGGTCGTAGGGCACCACGGCGATCCGCTCCTTCATCAGCGTCGCGATCCGCTTGGTGTGCGGTGTGGTCTCGTCCTTCATGGTGCATACCGATTGAAACGTTCACCGCGTAAAAAGCCGATCAAGGTGAGGCCACTGTCCTTGGCCAACTGCACGGCCAACGATGATGGCGCGCCGACCGCAGCCATCATCGGGATACCGGCCACGACACATTTCTGGACCAGCTCGAATCCAGCTCGACCGCTCACTAGAAGGATGGTGTCCGCCAAGGGAAGGTGTGAACCCAAGGCCGCCCCGATCACCTTGTCCACCGCGTTGTGCCGCCCCACATCCTCACGTAGCAGGAGAAGTTCTCCATTCCTGTTGAACAGCGCGGCCGCATGGATGCCTCCCGTGTAGCGGAACACGGTCTGCGCATCGCGCATGCGCTCCGGTAGTCCGGTGATGAGTACGGTATCGATGGGACCGAAGGGGATGAGCGGGCGTTGGCACTGCACATGCACGGCTTCGATGCTGCTCTTTCCGCATACGCCACAGCTGCTGGTGGTGTAGAAGTTGCGCTGCCATTGCGCCGGATCCACCTCCACGGACGGATGCAGTTCGGCCCGCACGACATTACCGAGCTCTTCAACCTTCACGTTCTGGCAAGGTGCGATACGCAGCAGGTTCGCCTGGTCCATCACGACACCTTCCGTGAAGAGGAATCCTCGAACAAGCTCGTCATCATGGCCCGGTGTTCGCATGGTGACACTGAGCCGTATCTCCTTCCTATCCTCCACCGCGCCGAAACCCAACCGGATCTCCAGCGGCTCCTCCACCACCAACAAGTCCTCGCGCTCCGTGTGGACGGCGGCCTCCACCGTGGCCACGCGCACCGGTACCACCAAGCTGGACATGCCCACAAGGTAACCCGTCAATCCGGGTTCTACACCGTCCTGCGCCAACAACCCAACAGGTGATCGTTCACCATACCGATGGCTTGCATGTACGCATACACGATGGTGGTGCCCACGAAGGAGAACCCGGCTTTCTTCAGGTCCTTGCTCAAGGCATCGCTCACGGGGGTGCTCACGGGGACTTGCGCGCTGGAAGTCCACCGGTTCATGACGGGCTGATGATCCACGTGCTTCCATACGAAGGCATCGAAGGAGCCGTGCCCACCTTCCATGATCCGTAGATAGGCCTGTGCATTCTTGATCGCGCTTTCGATCTTCTGCCTGTTCCGGATGATCCCCGGGTCATTCATGAGGCGCTCCACATCCTTTCTACCATAGCGCGCGATGCGCTCAGCGTCCCAGTCATGGAAAGCCCTCGCATATCCCTCGGTGCGGATGAGAATGGTGTACCAGCTCAGCCCGGCTTGCGCTCCATCGAGGATCAGCTTCGCGAAGAGCTTGCGGTCGTCGTGCTCCGGGTGACCCCATACCTCGTCGTGGTAGGCCATGTACACTTCGTCCTTGAGGCACCAAGGGCAACGTTCTCGAGGCATACGATCGGTCATGGTGCATGGAAACGAAAAGCCGGACGAAGATCGTGATCCTCGTCCGGCTTCGATGTGGAACCTTCTAGCGTGTGACCACGAAGCGCTCCGTCTTCACGGCATCGCCGATGCGGTAGCGCAAGAAGTACTGGCCGGTGGGAAGGGTGCTTGGGAACTGCCATTCCCCTTGCCATTGTGGCCCTTCGGTGCTGATGATCCGTTGATGGACCATGCGGCCCATGCCATCGATCACCGTGAGTTCCACATCCGTGGACGCACCTTCAAGCCCACTCACGCTCAGCGCTACCTGGTCGCCTGTGCTGGGGTTGGGCCAAAGGGTCACATCCACATCATCCTCCTGCACGATCATGCTCGAAGCACCACCCTGAGCGGCCGCTGCGATCGTCACCGTACAGACATCGCCCCATGGGCAGAAATTCACACCTCCGTCACGGCTGGCACGCACACGGACATTGTAGGTCTGTCCGGCCACCAACGGGTTCGTGGTCCAGTTGAGATAGCGGTGGTAGTTGTTGGACTGGATGGTGTGCGAATAACCAAGGCTGGCGTTGGTGAATTCGAACTCGTACTTGTTGGCCTGTGGGATGGCCATGGCCGTGACGAACTTGTTGCGGGGCTTGGTAACACCGCACGAGAAGTACTGATGGCCGGGGATGTTGATCAAACGGGTCTGCGGGCATGCGGCCGCGACCGGGTCCAGTTTGAACCGGCATGCCGTGCCCCACTCCATGTTCACTCCATTCACCCGACCGCGCACCTTCACGTTCAGCAGCACACCTTCGGGGATCGGGTTCGTAGCGGGGAACCAGCTGAGGCGCTGGTGACAGGCGCGCAAGGCACCACTACCGAAACCATCCGAAGTGGCATGGCTGCGGAACTTACGTTGCGAATACGAACCATCGGGATCATACCACCAGAACTCATAGCCGTCATCGGTCTGGTCGCCTACGCCCCACTGGGCGCTCACTTCAGGCAGCGCACTGGCCACCATGTATTGCGAGCTGACCCAATCGAGTTTATCACACGCGGTGAAGATGGGCTTTCCTGCACCCATGGGTACGTAGAAGGAGCCGTTCGCGGCGATGCTGCTCTCGCTGCCGAACACACCGTCGTCGCGGTTGTCGATGATCCGGCGACCGGAGGCATCGTGCAATACGTATCCACCGCTGGTCATACCATCGCCGGCGCTATCGAGCACCCGCAGGCGCAGCGGACCATAGGGCACGCAGCACGATACGGTGGTCTCCGTGGAACTGGCGAGGCCGGATCCACTGCAGATGGGATAGGTGAAGCCTTCACCCAACAACTCCCAGCTCGTTTGAGCGCCGAACGCATCGGTGCGCAAGGTGAGCGCGAGGCTTTCGTCGCACACGGAGTTCAGCCGGATGATGCGATTGCGTGCGCTACCGTTGAAGAAGGTGAATCCACCGGCTGCGGTCACGCGACCCTCGGGCTGCCACGTGATGGCGTAGACCCAGTTGTTGCAAGTGGTGCCGGTATTGAAGCTTCCATCGTGCGAACCGTTCGGATTCAGACGGACGAGACGATTGCGTGTGGAACCGTTGTAAGAGGTGAAGTCTCCGCCGGCAAGGATCTTTCCGTCGCCCTGCAGGGTGATGGTGTACACCCAGCTGTTGAAGCCGGTACCGGTCACGAACGTGGCATCATAGGTGCCGTTGCGCTGCAAACGGGCGATGCGTGCAGCAGGGATGGAACCGTTGTAACTCGTGAACGTACCACCCACGAGGATGCCTCCATCGCGCTGGTGGGCCACCGCATAGACCAGTCCATTGAAGCCGCCACCCGGGTTGAACGAGGTGTCCACTGCGCCAGTGGTCGTCAAGCGTGCGATGCCTGAGCGTGCGATGCCGTTCACCGTACCGAATGCTCCTCCGATGACCACACGACCATCCTGGTCGATGGACATGGTGTACACATCCGCATTCGGTCCGCTTCCGATGTTGAAGGAAGCATCGCGCGTTCCATCCGCGTTCAAGCGGACCACCCTGTTCTGTGCCACTCCGTTGAAGGCATTGAACGCCCCCGCCGCGATGATCTTGCCATCGGATTGGATGGCGATGGTATTGACCACGCCACCACCCATTCCCGTGCCGATATCGAAAGTGGCATCGAGCGTACCATCGGTATTCAAGCGTGCGAGCCGCGCGCGTTGCACACCATTGTACATGCTGAAACTGCCGCCGATCACGATGCGCCCCTGGGCATCCACTGCGATCGCCGTGATCTGTCCGTTCGGACCCGTGCCGATGCTGAAGGTATTGTCGAAACCGCCGGTACGGGTTATCCGCGCCAGGCGATTGACCGCATTACCAGCGTAGTTGGTGAAGGTGCCCCCGATGATCTGTCGGCCATCCGGCTGTGCGGCCATGGCGAAGATGCGGTTGTTGGCACCCGTACCGACATTGAAGGAGGGGTCCACCGATCCCGACTGGGCAGTAGCCAGTACCGGCATCAGCAGTGTGAAAGCAAGTGTACGCCAGTGGCGCAGATCATTGAGGAGCATAGTTCGTTGTTTCATTGGTCCGATCGAGTTGTGGGTTGGGGACCGCCGGCAACGGGAGAGCAAGACGCCATTGTCCTTCGCGTGTCGTTCTACGGACATATCCACGGTTTAGTTCCACCTCTGGGGCAGCCTCCAGATGTCGTTCCTTTGAGCGGTCATGGCCCTCTTGGATACCCACGGACGCACCCACCGCAGCCTGCGCATCAGCATCGTGGACAAATGCGACCTGCGCTGTACCTATTGCATGCCGGAGGACCAACGTTTCCTGCGGCGCGAGGAGCTGATGACCCGGGAGGAGATCGCCACCATCGCCCGGCTCTTCGTGGAGCGATACGGCATCACCAAGATCCGGCTCACGGGCGGAGAACCGCTGCTACGCCCCGATGCGGCGGCCATCGTCAACGACCTAATGGCGCTTCATGTGAAGGTCGGCCTCACCACCAACGCCGTGTCCCTGCACGACCACTTGGACGAGCTCTGGTCGGCGGGTCTACGCAGCCTGAACGTAAGTCTGGACACCTTCGATGCGGACCGGTTCAAACGCATCGCACGTCGCGACTTGTATGACCAGGTCTGGCGCAATGTGCGCCAGGCGCACGACAAGGGCATGCGGATCAAGCTCAACATGGTGGTCATGCGGGGCATGAACGACGATGAGATCCTACGCTTCGTGGAACTCACCCAGCATAACGACATCCACGTTCGCTTCATCGAGTTCATGCCGTTCGCCGGCAACGGCTGGGGGCGCGAACGCGTGTACACGTACTCCGAGATGCTCGGCCACATCGGCAGCGTGCACTCCTTCGAAAAGCTGAACGACGATGCCCACAGCACCGCCAAGGCCTACCGGGTTCCGGGCTGGGAAGGCACCTTCGCCGTGATCAGCACGGTGACCGAACCTTTCTGCGGAAGCTGTGACCGCCTGCGTCTGACCGCAGAAGGCAAGATGCGCAATTGCCTGTTCGCGCGGGAAGAGACCGACCTGCTCGCCCCATTGCGTCGTGGCGAGGACATCGCCCCGCTGATCGAAGCGAACGTGCTGGCCAAACATGCGATGCTCGGAGGCTTGCCACCCTTCAGGCCGGAGAAGCAGGAAGAGGTCCTGCACGACCTGAGCGCGCGCCCGATGGTGAGCATCGGCGGCTGAGGACCTAGCTCTCCTCGTCGTAGTAGATCTTGTAGAATTTACGTCCCGTGCGTTCATCCACACCGCGCTCGATGCGGTCGCGGTCTCCGTGGATGTAGATGTGGAAGTTCTTGTCCAACTTCAACACGCTCTTGAACACCCGCGCCTGGCGTTTCACAGCGTGCGTACTGATCTCGAAGTGATCATCGAAGGCCACGGACTTCTCCTCCGTGTACGCCTTCCCGAACCGGTCGAACGCGTCGATCATCCCCTCCTCCTCGAACACCTGCTGGGTGAAGGCCGACCGGTCGAAGGCCGCATTCTCCTTGAAATACTGGACCGATCGGTTCAGAAGGTCGATCTGATCGGCTTTGGGCAGATCGAACTCCTGAGGTAGCTGCTCCGTGATGAAGGTCTTGGTCAACTCAAGCACATTGCTGGTGCTGTTCACATGGTCGCGCTTCGGTCGGTGGCCGATGAAATCCTTCTGCCAATATTCCGTGGCTTCGTTGTCGTCCACCACGAAGACCGTTGGTGCCTCCGGTGTGAAGACCACCAAACAGGCCTTGTTCGGCTTCAGGCTGCCCAGGCCACGATTGAGCCACATCGACACCTTGCCATCCGCGGTGCGGCTCTCGATGAAGACCTCCTTCTCCTCGAACTTGTAGATCCCCAAGGCCCCGTATCGCTCGTTGCCGAGCCCCACGCCGTTCATGCGGGCCACGAACAGGTCGCCACCCTTGATGTTGTGGTGGCGTGAGATGTCCACCAAGTGCTTGGCGATGGAGACCGAATCGGCGATCAGGTCCGAACCACGGCCAGCTTCCTGGCACAGGTTGTAGAGCACGTTGTACTCCAGGCCAACGGCATGGGTGAACTCCGAGGTGATCGCCATCTGCGCGAACGGCTTGAGGAAGAGCTTCCGCAGGAAGACCTGCTCCTCCTCCCCCTTCAGAACCGCGGAATAATCACTGAACGTGCTCTCCACCGCACCACCACCGATGTGGTGCAATACGAACTCCTCCACCCACGCATCCTTGCCATTGACCATGGGCGCAAAGAACGGAAAGACGGGTCAGAGCCCGTGCCGGAACGCGTGTTCTTGGACTTTCACCACATGGAGTACGAACGGGAACAACGCATCCATGGTCTCTTGCGCACCACGCGTGGAGCCCGGCAAGGTGATGACCAAGGTGCGTCCGATCATGCCGGCAATGCCCCGTGACATGATCGCCAATGGCATACGGGCCTGTCCGTAAGCACGCGCCGCTTCCATGATGCCCGGCACCTCGCGATCGAGCAAGGGTGCAAGCGCCTCGGGCGTGCGGTCGCGCGGCGAAAGGCCCGTGCCACCGGTGGTGAGGATCAAGTCCATGCCATCATTCGTCCACGCCTTCACCATGGTCGCGATCTCCTCCGGCTCGTCCGCGACCACCGCTTGCACGTCGACCACCACGCCTAATGCGGCCAAACGATCGGCGACGGTGGCACCGGCCTTGTCTTCCTTCTTTCCGCTCGCCACCCCATCACTGATCACCAGTACCGCCGCCCGCACGGGCACCGCGAAACGATCCTTCCAATCACTCTTGCCACCCTTCTTCTCGAGCAACTTGATGCCCGTGATCACCACACCCTTGTCGATGGGCTTGAGCATGTCGTAGATCGTGAGCGCCGCGACACTGGCGCCATGCATGGCCTCCACCTCCACCCCGGTGCGGTAGATGGTGCGCACCCGCATGGTGACCACCACCTGCATCCCTTCCACCGCGAAGGTGCATTCCGCGTGCTCGATCGGCAGCGGATGGCAGTCGGGGATCAGCTCGTGGGTCTTCTTCACCCCGAACAACGCGGCGACCCGGGCACTCTCCAGCACATCGCCCTTGGGCACACGTTTCTCCTTCAGGGCCGCTATGCTTGCCGGATCGCTCACCGTGACCAGGGCCGTGGCCGTGGCTTCGCGGAGGGAGGTGGGCTTGTGGGTGATATCGATCATGGAACTAGACCTACTCTCGCGCTACGTAGGTCGACGTGGTAGGTCGGCGCTACAGGTTCGTTTTCCAAAGATGGGTGGAATCCGACAGGATCTCGCGTCCGAAGATGGGTAGATCCGCTTTGATCCGGTCCACGATCCAAGCGACGGCCTCACGCGCGGCCTTTCGGTGCGGGGCGCTTGCGAAGACCATGAAACACAACGCACCGGTGGGGATGACCCCTAAACCATGGTGTACATGCAAACAGGTGATGGAGGGCCACTTCTCAAAAGCCTCCTCTCGGATCCGCGTCATCGCTTCCAACGCCATCTCACGATACGCCGTGAACTCTATGGCCACCACTGCGGTGCCATCCACGGTATCTGCGCGCACCTGGCCCAGGAAGATCTCATGCGCTCCGATGTCCGTGCGCGAGGCATGCTTCGCGATGCTCATGCCGATGAAGGCCGGATCGATGGCTCCTTCCACGAAGATATCCTTCACCTTATGTGGCCCTGAACTGCTCATCCTCCGGCGAAGGGTGGAAGTACGGCGATCTCCTCCGAACCCGCCAAAGGCCGGTCCTCTGTGATGACCCTGCGATCGACCGCGATGGCGTAACGCATCCGATCCAAACCGGGGATCCGTGCGATGAGTCGTTGGCGCAGGGAATCCACGCTCGGTGCTTCCACCTCCAGGACCGAAGCACCGGCCTTCTCCGCGATCGAACCGAACAATAGGATCCGCATGGTGGGTCAAAGATCGCTCGGTGCGTTGATGTTTCGGAAGAGATCCGAAGGCCATTCGTCCTCGCCGGGACAGATCTGCACATAGCGCGTGCGCACCTGCTCGATGGCATCGGACATCTTCAGCCTACCCGCTAGGACCTGTGACGCGAAGGTGTTGCGGCATCGGCGTGTAAAGACCGCGGCCAAGGGCTCCAACCGACCGTCGCATTGGGCCACCACGGCATCGTGGTTCTCATCCAAAGCGCCTTTCAGCAGGGTGAAGAACTTGGCCGGAACATGCGGCATGTCACACGCCAGGATGATCATTCGCTCGTTCCAAGCGTAGCGCAACGCTGTGACGATCCCGCCCAACGGCCCACACCCAGGTGCATCGTCGGCGATGGTAAGTGGACCGAAACGGTCGTAGAGCAGCGGATCACCGATGATGAGCAACTCGTCCACGTGCGGTTGCAACGAATCGATGGCATACTGGATCAATGGGCGCCCATGGTAGTCCATCAGGGCCTTGTCACGCCCCATGCGGCTACTGCGGCCACCGGCCAACACCACGCCCGTCCACCCCACTGCATCCTTCAGCGCGTGCATGGTCAAGGCAGGTATTCGTTGAAGGCGTAAGGCAAATAGTGCACCTCCACCTGATCGCCCACGCGCCAGATGCGCTTCGCAGCGGGCAGATGGACGATCACTTCGGCTTCCGTCATGGAACGCAGCATGTGCGACCCTTCATCGGTGAGCAGTTCCACCGTTCCCCCTCGAACACGACCAGCTCGGAACTCCGCGCGGTCACCCCGCAACGAAAGGTCGGCAGCGATCGGCAGCATCTCCTTGCGAAGACCTGGTCGTCGTGCACCACGCATGGCCCTGAGGAATGGCAGGACATAGAGGTAGAACAAGACGAGCACCGCACGCGGATTACCTGGCAATCCGAAGAACGGCCTGCCACGTACAGTAGCGAAGAGCATCGGCTTGCCGGGCTTCTGGGCCACGCCGTGGAAGTGGATCGTACCACCAGCGCGTAGAACGGCATCATGCACCAGGTCATGGTCGCCCACCGATGCACCACCGGTGGAGATGACCACCTCGTTGAAGAGCGTGGCTTGTTCGATGGCGACATCCAACGCTTGCACTTCATCGGGCACATGCGCGCATTCGGAAAGCACACCCTCGGCCCGCAAGGCCGCTTCCAGCATGAGACCGTTGCTACTGAAGATCTTGCCGGGTTCGACGCGATCACCTTCCACGAACTCATCACCGGTCACCAGCACCGCCACCTCAGGGACCCGCTTGATCGGTACCGCACGCACGCCGACCGAAGCCAGTAGTCCGATCGCGGAAGGTGAGAGGAGTGCACCACGCTGGAGGATCACCTCACCCTTCTTCACTTGTTCCGCACGTCTTCGCACGTTGGCGCCTTGCACGAGCTTGGCATCCGAGTGTACCACATGCTCTCCGTCGCGGGTGATGAACTCCTGCATGACCACCGTATCCGTACCCGGAGGCAACATCGCCCCGGTGAAGATGCGGAGGCAACACCCTGGCGGGCATTCTTCCGTTCGCGCGGATCCGGCGGGTGCATGATCGATGACCCTCCATCGTGTGACACTAGGATCGAAGCGAAAGGCATATCCATCCACCGCGCTCATGTCGAACAAGGGATGGTCGTAAGGCGCGGCCACATCCGTGGCGACGTATGCCGCGGCGGCATCCTCCAACCGCACTTCTTCAGGTTGAAGTTCCGGCACCTGCGCCAGCACCGCCCTCAAGGCCTCTTCAACGGTGATCATGCGAAGAAGAGTTTGATGGACGCGAACAGCAGCACGCCACCCAGCACCTGCCGTAAGCGCACCTGACTGAACCGTTGAGCACCGACATAGGCCCCGGCCGTGCCGCCAAGCAAGGCAGCACCGATCCAGAGCAAGTGTTGAGCGGTGAACAGGTCCACGCCCCGCGAAACGGCCAGACCGCCAAGCCCGGCAAGACTGTTGACGAAGATGAACGCTGCACTGATCGCCGCGCTCTCCTTGGCAGTACTCCAGCCGAAGAGGAGCAACAATGGACTGAGCAGGATCCCTCCTCCGATGCCGATCATGCCGGAGACCAGGCCGAGTATCGCACCAAGCCCGATGGCCACGACCAATGCTGGCGAGCCTCTCCGTTCATCACCACCGCCGAAGACCCCGAGCAAACGGGCGACCGCAAAAACCAGACACACCGCGAGGATCCGCTTGTAAACGACCGTGTCCAAGTGGATGCGCGCACCCACCACGGCAATGGGTATGGAAGCAGCGGCGAAGGGCCAGAAGAGCTTCCACTGGAAATGACCGGCGCGGGCGAATTGAGTGAAGGCCATGGCACTGACGAAGAGGTTGAGGAGCAGTGCGGTGGGCCGCACCATGTCAGGCACGAATCCGAGCAAGGTCATCACGGCGATGTATCCGCTCGCTCCTCCATGCCCCACACTGGCATAGAGGAAGGCCACCAAGGCCAGCAAAAGCGCTAGCGTGACTTCGTTCATCCGCGATGGCGTTGGTCCACAGGCGTATCCTCCAACTCACCAGCGCCAGGGCCTTGAATGCGCATCCAGCGGCCGTGTTCAGCATCCACCAGGTCCATCACGCCAGCAAGGCCGGAACCTCCATTGAGGATGTCACGGATGCGTAACGCCATCAGCGCGGCGGTCAAGGTGGTGACCGCAGCTGGCACCTGCTGCATCTCACAGCCCAGTTGATCCTCCGAGGCTCGGCCGCGGAAGAAGCCATTGAATTCGCCAGGCTGCCCCTTGTCGTGGACCGTGATCACCTGTACCTGATGGCCATGTACCGATCCGCTCACCAACGGGATCCGCAGTGTGCGGCAGCGATCCTCGATCAGACCACGCACGGCCAGGTCGTCAGTGCAGTCGGCCACGAGCCGGTGGCCTTGCAACAGATCGCTGCAGTTGCTGGCATCCACGAACCGGAATTCCGGATGCAACCCTATTCCGTTGGCCAACGGCCGCTGTCTGGCCGCAGCACAGTGGACCTTCGGTTCGCCGACATCCTCCTTCGTAAAAAGCAGTTGCCGCGCAAGGTTCCGCGCTTCCACCGTATCGCCGTCGATGATGGTGATGCCATCCACCGGCAAGGCACAAAGCAAGGGGAGCAGGGCACACCCGGTCCCCCCCACACCGATCAAGGCGATACGCGTTCCACCCATGCCGTTGTCCTTGGATAAGGTCACCGGCGAAAGGTAAGACCGCCTTACTCCGTGTAGGTGATGTCGAAGGTGCCGCTGATCTGCGCGCTGGTGTTACCGACCGGCTCCACGATGGGACCGCTGAAATTCCCCTGTATACGGTTGGTACCCGTATCGTGCGAGATGATGTTCAACGTGGCCGGGGTGGCATTCACCGTTTCGTAGGCCATGGCCAACGCGCTCGTATGGATCATGTAGTTCGTACTGCCATCCATCTCATAGGAACCCACTTCCAAGGAGTCCAACTCCAGGGTGAGCGTGGCGCCGTTGCTGGCGATACCGTTCACGGTGAGGTGGGTACCGAGATCACCGAACAAGGAGGTGTTGGCACAGAAGGCGTTGCCTTGGAAGGTGGCTTGAAGTCGAGCTCCTGCGATACCGCAGACAGCGGGTGTCGTGGGGGCCGGAGTGGCCGTATCATCCTTCTCCTTGTCGCAAGCCGTTAGCATGACCAAGGGAAGTGCGAGTGCAAGGTGTACGAGTCGCATGGTGGTTCTTTGTGATCGCGAAGATGACCAGAACCGTGCCGATCTCGTCACTCCGCCGTCGTGTAGGTCACATCCACGGAGCCACTGATCGGTTTCGTCTGACCATTCATCTCATTGAATACGATGGCTTGGAAACGCACTTTCAGGCGGCGGTTCGCAGCATCGTGCTCATCGATCGCGAGCCAGCCTGCGCTATCACCCACGCTGACATACGGTGTACCAGTGCTCATGAACAACAGAGCGTTCGAGGCTTCGGAGACGGTGTGTTGGCCCACCGCGATGGAATCGACTTGGGCGCTGAACGTATTGCCCAACAGACCGATGCCGGTGATGGACGCACTGGTCCCATCGGAAACCGCCACGATGCTACCGTCGGCGCAGAAGGAGGAGCCATCGAAGTCGACTTCGACGCGCGCACCATCCGCACCACAGCTGGCCGGAGCGAGGCCGAGTTCTTCAGCCACCTCTTTGCCGGCTTTCGCACAGGCGGATAGGGTGGCGATGGAGACGATCAGGATCAACAGGTTGGTGTGGCGCATGGGATGTCGGTTGCGGAGCTTGTACGCAGCCGCCGGTCCCAGGGATACAACAAGAAGGCCCGCGCAGGTCGGTGCGCGGGCCTTCCACAGGAAATGCAGGCTCTACTGGATCACCAAACGCGTGGTCTGGCGCCCGTCGGCGTGGCGGAGCACCAGGCTGTAATCACCAGCGGCAAGGCCGCTCAGATCCACATTAGCCTGGCCTTGCATGGTACGGTCCAAGTTGGTGGTGTACACCGTACGACCGGCCACATCCAACACCTCCAACATCGCTTCGCCGGACACCTGCTCCAACCCAACGGTGATCACGCCACGCGTGGGGTTCGGCCATACGCTGAAGGCTGGTGCATCGGTTCGATCCGCGATGGCGGTAGGACCAACGAGCACATCCACTTGGGTGCGTGGGCCCACGCAGGTCACGCTCGGACTTGCCACCTCGATATCGTAGAAGAAGTAGTAGTACGCCGTAGCGTTGTTCCCACTTGCCGTGCTGCTGGTCATGCTACCGAGCGTACCCAGTGCATACGGGTAGGTCGGGTTGCTACCCAAACCGTCGCGCCACAAGCCGGGATTTCCACCCACGCAACGCAGGCCGTACGGCCCACCGGCAGGAACGTTGAAGTTCAGTTCCACGCGGCTTTCACCAGCAGGTATGCTGAAAGTGCCCGTTGCGATGGTGCTTCCATTGCTCTGGTCCACCACGGCGATGGTGCGGTTGGCCAAGCCATTGGCATACACCTTCACGCTCTTGATGATCATATCCTCAAAGGCGGTGAAGACCTGGTAGTTGTCCGTGTTGGTGTGATAGATACCACTGGTGGTGTTGTTGATGCGGCCACCATTGAAGATGTCGCCACCGTGCACCGTGCTGCTGGATACCCAGTAGGAGGTGTTGGTGTTCAGCACTGGAGTGGTGAAGCTGTTCCCCGTGCCGATGGGGCTGCCACCGACAGGTACGCTGAACCATTCGATGTTCTCGCCGACCGCTTCCAACGTGGTGCTGGTGTTGATCGGGGTGGTCACATCGTCGGCCAAGGGTGCGCTCGGGGCATCCAGGAAGTCCACTTCCACCGGATCACTGGAGAAAGCGCCGCAAACACCCTGAATGGTGACACTGTATTGGCCCGAGGTGGTCACGTTGATGGACTGGGTGTTGCCCATGCCATTACTCCAGGTGTATCCATTGGCGGTAGAGGAGGTCAGAAGAACGGCGTCTCCCTCGCAACCGCGTACATCACCGATGACACTAACGGTCGGCGTCTCATCAGGGCTCTGTTCCACGAAGATGCTGGTGGTGGCGGTGCACCCTTGGCCATCATCGATGGTCACGGAGTAGTTGCCCGCCTGGGTCACGTTGATCTCGCGCGTGGTGGC